>CAZDHN010000048.1:0-16491 GCA_964505115.1 uncultured Planctomycetaceae bacterium | reverse complement strand
CAGGCTCTGGAACGTAACCGTCGCCGCGTCGTCTCCCAGCGAGTCGGCCAGCGCGATTTTCAGGCTATTGACACCCGATAGCTTGTATTTGCGACTGCTGGCCGACAGAGTGCGTCGATGCTTTGTGAGCTTGTCCCAGGCCTCTTTGTCGGGATAAGCAATGGGTGGCTCGTCGGGAGAGGGACGTTTACCGGGCATCGCCTTGAGAATTTCTTCCTGTTTGCGAATCCTCTCCTTAAGCACGGCGCTGCGCTTGGCCCCCTCCTCATCCGATTCCTTCGCCTTGGGCTCGGCGAATGGATCTCGCATGTCGTCCTTGCCGGGTTCGTCAAGAACGACGGACCCCACGACGCCGGCGGGCTTGCGCTCTGCTGGCTTCTCTTCCGCTGGGGCGGCCATATCGAGTTGAATGTCATGCTCGGCAGTTTCCAACTCCTCAAGCTCCGCGGCCAGCTCGCCCGCGGCGGGAGCGTAGAACTCCGAGTCCTCCATTTGCGCCATCTTCAATCTGTTCCGTTCCATTGCTTCGCGGGAAGCCTCGCGTGCCGAATGCACGGCTGGCAGGAGCAGCGGCGGGCCGGTTATTCCGCCGGAGATCATGTAGAGTACCTTGGCCACCGAGACGGCCGCCGGCTCGGGTTTGACAAGTTGGTCGGTAACGACCGTGCCGCCGGTTCGCGTTACTTCGTAGCCGCTGGGTAGTGAAACGTTCCATTGGAGATCGGCCAGCGGCACGTCGATCGGTTCGGTGTCGCGGCGGGCGCGCAAGCGCAGCTTGGGCGCGAGCATCTTCACGTCGCCCGTCATCGCCAGTCGCCGGACGGGCGTTTGGTAGACGATGCTCAGGCCGCGGACGGTTTGGCCGGGCGCGGCGGGCAGGCTCACCAGCAGGGCGGCGCCGTCGCGTTGCGGCTTGATCGGGCGGCCGTCGAGGTCGGCCGACCAGAGTTCCGATTCCGGCGGCAGCAGCACTTCCAGATAAAGCGCCTTGGTCCGCAGGTTGAACCGCGCCTCGGTCTGGCTTACGCCCTCGGCCGACAGCAGCGTGGTTAGCGTGGCCTTTTCGACGATTGCCGGATCGAGCCGGTAGCCGGCGTGCCGAAACACGCTGACCGTCACCTCGGCCGGCTTGCCGGCGAAGCCGAAGGCGCCCAACAGCCGTCGGCCGGGTTGGTAGTCGGCGTCGACCAACTCACCCACGTCGACCCGACGCGCCTTGGTCTTCACCCGAACGTCCAACTCCGCGCTGCCCTCGACAGACACCAGCCCCGACTGGTAGGCCACGTCTTGGGCGCGGACTATTGGTAGCGAGAGGTCACGAACGGGCTGTTGGGAAAGGTTGGTATCAGAGACAGTACCCGGAGAAGCCCTCACCCCCGGCCCCTCTCCCAAAGGGAGAGGGGTGGATTTTTCCAGCGGCTGCTGGAGATCGACGGCCAGGCGGATCGTTCCACGGCGTGGCTCGGCCAACAGCACGGTCCAAAGCCGCCCGTCGTCGACCAGCTCGCTCGTGTACTGCTTCAGCGCAACGCCGTCGAGCCCCACAATCGAGAGTGAATCGGGCGTCTCCTTCGGCAGCAGAATGACCAGCTTGCGGGTTCGCGCCTCTTCCACCTCGAAGGCGATTTCGTAGCGCACGGCCAGCGAGTCGGGCAGAACCCGAATGAACGAGAAGGTCCGCGCGGTCAGGCGCGGGCTGGGTCGCTCGGCGGTGAGCGTCGCCCGATAGGGTCGGCCTTCGTAGCGATAGGCCAGATTCGTGGCCATGCCGGCCAGGCCCGACTTGCCCTTTTCGGCTTCGTCCAAAGGCGTGAGTTTTTCCAGCTTCTTAGGACGCACCATAATGTCGTCCTGGGTGGCAACGGCGATTACGCCCATGTCGCGCGCCGCGCCGGCCACCTCAAAAACGGGAAACTCCACTTGCGACGACTTCCAGTCATCCAGCCAGCCCTTGGGCGTGGCCTGGGCATGGAAGTTTACCGCATACTCCCGGCCCACCGGAACGCCTTGCGGCAAACGGACGTGGACCCGGCTCGGCTTGTCGAGCGAGCCGTAGCGGTCGAACTTCAGCGGTGTTTCGCCCGGCCCGGTTACGCTGGTCACATACCAGCCGGCCGGCACGTTGAAGTCGAGCGCGAAGAGCCGTTCGGCTTCCGGCAGCAATGCCAGGCCGCCGCGAACTTCCTGCCGCTGCTGGCCCAATATGAGCAGCATGGCCGTGGTAACAGCCACCTTGGCCGGCGGCTTGTCGAATCGGGCTTTCAGGCTGAAATCGCCACGCGGCGCATAGTAGGCCGCCACCGCCAGCAAGGGCGGCGCGCCCGGCTCGGCCTTGAAGATCGTCTCCGGCAACGCCTGGTTCAAAACGGCCGTATCAATCGGGATCAACCCGGCGGCCGAAAGCGACTCGGCCTTCAGGCGTTCCTCGACCAACAGACCGACAACCGCCACCTGGCCCACCACGTCCAAGGGCTCGAGCTTCGGCAGCGTCCAGTCGTCGAGCACGGCCGGCGTGCGAACGGCCGAGAGGTTCAACACGACCGTGTCGGTCGTCTGCTCGCGAAGCTTGATCTCGAGCACTCGCCGCTTGGCTTCCGCCTGAATGCTCCATCGGGCAAGAAGCGGAGAGGCGACGTCGGTGATTTCAAATCCCTCGGGCACGACGAAGCGGAAGCTATCTACGGCCTGATGCAGTATTCCCAGCGAGACGGTGGCGTGCAGCCGCTCGTAGGCCTGGGTGACCTCGTCAACGATCACGCTTCGAGCCACTACCGCCCGCTCGCGACGCAGCAGCCGGCTGTTGAGCGACATGGCCAGCGAAACGTCGCCCGCGCGGGGCAATAGCTCGAACCGCGTTTGCGTGGCCGCTTTGTCGACCAGGCGGCTAATTACCTCGGTGCCGCTCTTGATCTCAACGTCGCCGGGCACGTTCAGTTTCAGGCTGCCGGCCGGACCCTTCGGCACTCGGAAGTTGAGCACCCGCCGGGCGGCCGTCGTCTCGACCGGGGCAACCATATCCAGCAGGAGCCGGTGCGAGCCTTTGCCTTCGACGAACAACGTGATCCGCCCGCCGTCGATCCGACCGATAGCGGCTGCTTTGCCGTCCAGCGTGGCTTTGCGCAGGCCGACGCCGCTGAGATCGAGCGGCACCGCCCGAACGCCCTCCTCCAAAACGTCCAGCACCAGCGTACCGGTCAGTAGTGCCCGTTGTTGCTGGACCGATATCGTGTAGTCGGCCGAGACGAGCACGGCCGGCAGGGGCGCTTTTGTCTTGGGCGCCTTCTTCGCTTTTTTGAGCAGATCCTCGTACTCGTCGCGCGTAAGCATAACGCGTCGGGTTTGGCCTTCCAGCAGGACGTTGAGGTCCTCCATGGGCACGAATATCTCACGGATTACCTGCTTGGACCCGTCAGCCGGTTTGGTCGCTCCCTGGGCCAATGCGGCCGGGAGGATGAGCAGCGCTACGGTTAGCGTTAGAAGCCAGGCGGTTGGTTGCAGGCGTTTGCCGGGGACTGTCCCAATTTTCGCGGCACTCGCGAGGTGGCCTACGGAACAGACGTTTTCGCCGCGAAAATGGGACTGTCCCCTTCGCGCCGCCCGTTCCCGTCGCGCCACGAAAGGGGACAGGTCCATGTTTTCGGCCGACGGCTTTTCCAAGAACACATCATCTGGCCGAAAAATGGACCAGTCCCCGGGGCGGAGGAGGCACATTATGTGTCTATGCATCGGTCTTGCCTCCTTTTTCGTCGGCGTCATCTTCGTTTTCTTCGACCGGTTCAGCTTCGGCCGGCTCCTCGGACACGGCTTCCGCTATCAGTTCAGCCGGTACTTGCACTACAACGGGCGGCGGAGCGGGTGACTCTTCCGGCGCCGACGCGGCGCGGAGCCGACGGGGCAGCGACCAGCCGAAGAACTGGACTGCCCAAACAACCAGCACGAGGAAGACCGCCAGCAGGAGCACGTCGTCGATGATCTGACGGGCGAAGATCGGTCGGAACACGCCCGCCAGTACCAGAACGACGATCAATAGCCCCACGGCAAACGCCCGGGTCGGCGCGCCCGCCGGCAACAAGAGCAGGCCGCCAAGCATCACGATCCCGAACACGACGGCGATCAGCAGCCGTTCGTCGAGCACTTTCAGACGCAGCGATCCGCCCGGTGGCGGTGCTGGACGCAACGTCGAGAAGACGTAGAGCAGGCCGTCGGTCTGGAATGTCTCGGTCGGGTTGCCGCTCACCTGGATGCCTTCGGTCGCCCAGGAGATTAGCGAAGGGGCACTTCGCCGAGCGGACGGCTTCCAACGCATCGAACCACCGATCCGCCAGCCGAACTCCTCGGTCCAGGGGCCGTGCCGGTCCAATAGGGCCAATTCCTCGGGCAGGTAGACGCAGAGGTAAACCTTTTGAACGGCCGGCTCCTCGGGGAACTCGGGCAAATCCAACTGGCGGCCGTCGCCGGGCACGGTGTAACGCAATTCCAGCACGAAGGGCTTGTCGGCGTCCGGGTCGACCAGCGGCACGAAGAACTTGCCCTTCTCGCCCCGTTCCAAAGTCACCGGCCGGCCGTTGATCCGAAGCGGCTCGGTGTCGAAATCAATCCCTTCGGCGCCGGGTAGCTTCACCTCCAAGCGTTGCCGGGCGCTACGCATCCGGTAGATCGCCTGGACCGGAATCTGCCCGGCCCGAGTAACGACCATCCGTACCACGGCCCGCTCGATGCTCGTTCGCTTGACCTCCTCCATCTGGTAGCGGGTAACCGTGACATTGAAGGCCCAGTCGTCGTGGAATTCAAACGCTCGGGCGGCCGCCTTGACGCTGGCGCCCGGCATCAAATCGTGTTGCGGGTCGATCGGTCGGAGCCCCTTCGGCTCGCCCGACTCGTGGATGTCGATGGTTTCGGCCTTCGCCAGAACGATTTGCCCCCAGGCCCGATCCGCGTCCATCGGCATCAATCTCGGCACGGCCAACTCGACCCCCTTGCCGATATCGAGCTTTTCGAGCTTCTTCTCCCAAACCAAGTCGATCTGCCCTTTGCCGATCAGTTCGGTTTCGCCCGACAGGCTCCAGGCCACGTATCCTTCGGCCAGATCTTTCGGGGCCGGCTCGATCACCTTTTCGCGCACGGCGGCGGTTTTGTTTCGCAGTCCGGCGGCAACTTCGGCCGGCACGTCGATGCGAAGCGACTTAACGCCGCTGTAGAGGATGTTGTAGAAGAAGGTCGCCCGGTATTTGATTACGCCGTCCTCGATTTGCGCCACCAACAGTTGGCCGATCGTGACCTGCGGCTTGCGTCGCTCGGCGGCCAGCGCGAGGCTGACCGGTTCGCGGGTGAAGGCGAAGGCCAGGACGGGCCGCGACTCGCTCGGCTGGCTCAACTGGCTCGATTGGCCGCTTCGGGCCGATTCCATTCCTTGCAGGGCTTCCTTGAAGGAAATGCCCCTTAGCCCTTCGGTCTTGCCGGGGTTCACCCGCAGGCTCTCGGGCGCGCTGATGATTAACCGGCCGGAGTCCTGCTCGGCCGAGCCGGGCGCGATTCTCGGAATAGTCAGCGGGATGTCGACCGCCTTGCCGGTCGGCGTCAATAGGTCGGCCTGGTGAAGCTCCTTTTCCAGCCGGACGGCCAGAGCGACCCGCCCGATGGCTTTTCGGGCCAGATTCACCACGAGCCGGGTTTTCGTCTCGCCCTCGACATGATGCGTATCGACTTGCACCGGCTCGGCCCCGGCCGCTTTTTGACCGTGTACCTGGCGGATTTCGTAGCCGGCCGGCACGTCAAGCTCCAGCCGGAAGACACCGGCCCGCTCGATTGTGTAAACCGCCAGCAGATCGAGCTTGAGCCGCTCGGGCTGCAAGTTGGCCTCGACCAGCGAATCGACCAGAATCCGCGGCTGAACCTTTTCGATACCCAGCACCAACTCGAAGGGGACCGTGGCGTAGCGGTAGGCGAACTGCCATTTCGTCCGCGCCAGCGATGGGAGTAACTCGGCCGCATCGACCTGCAAGAGGCCGCTGGTCTTGGTCGCTTCGGCTTGCAACTCCTGGGCAACCCGGACCACGACCACGCCCTGCTGCCGGCCCACGCCGATCACCTTGATTACCGGCACGTCGAGCGTATCCCGCGCCTTGTCGCCGACGAATTTCTCCAACTCGACGGTCACGCTCTGCGAGCCCTTGGCCGGCTCGAACAGTTCGACGGTGATCCGCTGCTGCTTGTCGGCCCGGGCGACCGACCAACTGCGCACGTTGGCGTCGAAAACGTTCACCACCTTCTGATCGGCGGGCACCTCGATGACCAACTCGGCCAACTTGGCCCGGCTGATCGCGTAGGCCAACAGCGCCCGGGTTCGGGTTACACCCTCGCCCACCGTTACCTGTTGCTCGGCCTGAACACTGGCCACGGCCGCCAGGCCGGTTGCACCTTCGGCCTTGGGGTTCCAGTCGATTCGCACCGTGGGCGCCGCCCCAACGAAGGCCAGCACTACAGTTTCCGCGGGCGCGACCGGTTTTGGTTCGCCGGCGGCCGGTTTCTTTTGGTCGGGCACCTCGGTTGCTGCGATCATCGGATGGATGTTCACCTTCACGCCGGCCTCTGGAATCCGAACTCGCCAGCGACTGACCGGCGCTTGCGGCGATTGGAAGGAGACACTGTTCTGGCCGGGCACTCGGGTTATGGCCTTGGCGTATTCGAGCACCAATTCAACCTGCTTGGGCTCGGCATCTTTCTTCTCGCCCTCGATAGCATTCTCGATCAGCAGCTTGTAGCCCTTGCCCGGCTCCAGGGCGATTCGAGCCGGCTTGCCATCCAGCGTGGCCTTGGTAATTGCCGCGTCGGCCAGTCGCAAGGGGATTTGGTTCCAGCCCTCGGCCAACAGTTCGATCTTCAGTTTGGCGGTAACCTGAACGACGTCCTTGGCAACGGTTGCCTCGCTCTCGATTTCGGTGATAAGCGCGCCGACCGGCGGCTTATTGTCGGCGACCGGCTTGCTGCTCTCTCTGGCGGCCTTCCACAACTCCTGGAATTTTTCATATGGCAGAAAGACGCCGCGGCCTTCCTTCTCGAAGACCTTGCGGAGTTTTTCATAGGGGATGTAGATGCTCTGCTCGCGGATGAGCGTTTCCCGGTCTTCCTTCTTCTCGACCTTCTTATCGTCGGCTGCCGCTTCCTGGCCGCTGGCCGCGCGGAGTGAACACAAGAGGCCGACACCCAAAAGCGTGACGGTTGCCAAGAAAAGACGCTGGTTGCGGAGGTTCATTCTAAAGTCCTCGCGAAAAGGGGCTGATTCTGTTCCGATGCCACGTATCCCGCACGAGTGGGGAGGAGATGCGCACAATATACAACATATACGTCGCACGCTCACCCACTTTGACGAACTTGGCGGGGAAAAAGTTCTCGAAAAGTGGACAAGCCCCACTATTCAGGGGGCGTGCGGCCGATTGACGCTCGAAAACTCCCAGTGACCGAGCCGCCCCGTCCTCGCGCCGGGTATCTCTCATAACTCCCGATCCAGCCACGCCACGCTACTTCCGCGCCAACAACGGCACGAGCAGGTAGCGAAGCAGCAGGCCGACGAGAATCAGCGCGGCGCCGGCGATGGTCCACCAGGCGGGCACTTCGTGCCAGACGAGCAATACCCAAACGGGCATCAGCATCGGCTCGATCAGCCCGATGGCGACCGCCTCCTGGCTGCTTATGGTGCGTAACGCCCGGATGAGGAGCAGGTAGGGGATGGCCATCTGGAAGGTGCCGAAGGCGGCCAGCACCAGCAGTTGGGTGGGCGAGGGCCAGACGTCGATCCAGAGCACCCAGGGCAAGAGCACGGCGGCGGCGACCAGATGGTTCAGCGAGATCAGCCAGGCGCGGTTCTCGTCGCGCAGTTGCTGCATCAGCACGACCACGCCGGCAAAGCAGACACCCGACAGCACGCCGCAAGTCACGCCCAACTTGGCCTCGCCGCCCATCTCGAACAGCAGAATCGTCCCCACGCCGACCAACCCGAAGCCGAGCGGGATCAGGTCTCGTCTAACCACCGGCTGACGGAAGAGGAAGACGGCACACAGAAAAACCCACCAAGGGGCGAGGCTTTGCAGCCAGATTGCATTGGCGGCCGTGGTTAGCGTCATGGCGGTCAGGTAGGTGACGTTCATGCCGGTGAAGCAGACGCCCAGCGGCAGCAGCAGCTTTTTCCAACGCGGCCGTCGCACCAGCGGCAGCAGCACCAGCCCGGCGAACAGCGCCCGCCAAAACGCCAGCAGCGGTCCCCGCGTCGAATCGGTCCAATCGTCGAACAGCGGCGCCTTGGCAAACAGTCCGCTGGAACTCCAAAACAGCGCGGCCGCCAGTGCCGACAATCGTCCGACGAGTTTGCCCGAAGCGGCGGTGGATTTCTGGTCGCCCGGTTGGTTCATGTGGTATCCGTTCCATAAAGCCGCGACCGTTGGTCGCGCTGGGTGCCACTGCCGGCTTGTCCAGCAGTGCGAAGTACAGAGCACTCGGACACACTGCTGGACAAGCCAGAAGTGGCACCCCAATCGCGTCCGAATGGTGATGCTCCCAAACACGCCGGGCAAGCCCGGCCGCTAAATAAATTACCGGTGGCAACTGTTTTTCTTGGGGCATGCGACGGGTAAATCTTTCCATCGGGCCGATTCATGAGTTTCGAGCTTTCCGTCGGGCGCTCTGACGATGAATGTGGCCGCTTGTGGAGTGGCTTCGATAAGCTTCAGACCCTTCTCCGGTCCGAGCACGCTGACGGCCGAGGCGAGGCTGTCGGCGGTGATGCAGTCGGGCGCGATGACGGTCACGCTGCCGTGGTCGGTCAGTCCCAGCCCGGTCCGAGGGTCGACGATGTGCGAGTATCGGCGGCCGTCGATCTCGACATACTGCCAGGCGTCGCCCGACGTGGCAACCGCCGTTCGCGCCAGGCTGAGGTATTGGCTGGGCGGCGCGTCGGGTTCTAGTCTGGCGATTCCGATCACCCAACCCGGTTTTCCCGGCGGCGGATCGCCCAGCCGGATGTCGCCGCCGGCGTCAATCAGCACCCGACTGATTTCTCGTTTTTCGAGCACTTTTAGTGCCTCGTCCACGGCGTATCCCTTGGCGATGCCGCCCAGGTCGAGCCGCATGTTCGGTTTGAGCAGTTCGACGGTTTGATGTTTGGCGTCAAGTTTGACCTTTTTGTAGCCGACTAATTTACGAGCTTCTCCAAGTCGATCCGGCGACGGCAGATGCTCTCTTCGTCGTGCTCGCCGCCAGAGCCGAACGACAGGCCCGACCGTAACATCGAACGCCCCGTCGGAGCGTTCCGAGAGGGTCAGGGCAGGGCCTAAAACGCGCCACAAATCGTCGCTTGCGTGGATAGCGTTCCCCCCGCTGGAGGCAGAAGAGAGCCGTCGCAGCTCGCTTTTGGGGTCATAGTCGCTGAGAATGCCGTTTAATTCGTGGATTCTGGCATAAGCCGCCTGGGCTGCCCCGTTTGCAGTTTGGGCGTCGGGAGCATAGAATACTATTCTGATAGGAACGGCCATTTCCGTTTGGGTAAATTGGAAGCGGCGCAAGCCGGGCCGGTCCGGCGGGGCGACTGGCGTCGCCAATGCCAGCAGCCACGCGATAGCCAACCTTCCCATTTTCACGCCCTCCCAGTTGAATTCGAAAACCGTACCACGCACGGCCATGAACTGCGTTTTGCCGCCATCATGCTACAAGACGAAACCGCAATCTTCGACCGTGTTGAGTATAACGTTTGGTCCCACTGATTTAACTTCTATTGTCGAGGTGCTTCTGTATGACTAGCGTAGTCCCCAACCGGTCGTTGTTGCAAGTGTTGTCCGCCTGTGTTCTTGGCTTAACGATCACGGCACTGATGTGTTGTGCCCTTCGCGCGGCCGAGCCAACCGCCGACAAAAAGGCGTCTGAAAAGAAAATCGACCTGACAGGCGTGCCGACGGTGAAGTGGCTTCCCAAGCCGATTGCCGTCCCCAATGCCGACGCCAAGACGCAAGACGAAATGAAAGCCTATACCGAGCCGATTCCCGGCACGGAAGAGAAGATCGACATGGTGCCGATCCCCGGCGGTAAGTTCACCATGGGTAGCCCCGACGACGAGGAAGATCGCGAGAAACACGAGGGCCCCCAGCACGAGGTTTCCGTCGAGCCGTTCTGGATGGGCAAGTGCGAAATTACCTGGGGTCAGTACGAGCAGTGGAGCATGGGCTTGGACGTCCAGCGACGCAAGATCGGCAAGGTGGAGCCGACCTCCTACGACAACCTGGCCGACGCCCTAACCCGACCGACCATGCCCTACAGCGACATGACGTTCGAGATGGGCAAGACCGACCGGCCCGCCATCTGCATGACGCAGATCGCCGCCCAAATGTACTGCAAATGGCTAAGCGCCAAGACCGGCCGTTATTACCGGGTGCCCACCGAAGCCGAATGGGAATACGCCGCCCGGGCTGGAACCAAGACGGCCTACTTCTTCGGCGACGACGCGGACGACCTGGACGACTACGCCTGGTACTTCGACAACAGCGACGAGAAGTACCAAAAGGTCGGCACCAAGAAGGCCAACCCCTGGGGCCTGCACGACATGCACGGCAACGTCTGCGAGTGGGTGCTCGACAAGTTCGATACCGAGACCTACAAGGGACGAGCCGGCAAGTCGATCAGCAATCCGCTGGTGCTGCCCAAGGAACTCTATCCGCGTTGTGCGCGTGGCGGGAGCTGGGACGACGATCCCGAGGCCTTGCGCAGCGCGGCCCGACGCGGCTCCAACAAGGACTGGAAGATGCAGGATCCGCAGATCCCGCAGAGCATCTGGTATCACACCGACGCCGATTTCCTCGGCTTCCGCATCGTGCGCCCGTTGCACAAACCGAGCGTCGAGGAGTCGAAGAAGTACGAACCCGACTACGAGGTGATCAAGGAATACACCGAGGCTCAGTCGGGCAAGGAATAGGCTTGGGCGCCGATACAATAACAACTTACGTGAACTCACTTCTCTAAACTCAACGGAGAGCATCAGGATGAGTAACAAGGATAAAGCCTCTCGCCGCGACTTTCTTAAGAAATCGTCGGCGGCGCTGGCCGGCACGGCGCTGGCCGGTAGCCTGAACGTCGCTCGAAACGCCCACGCGGCCGGCGACGACATGATCAAGGTCGCCCTGATCGGCTGCGGCGGACGCGGCAAGGGCGCCGCCACGAACTGCTTGCAGAGCTGCGACAACGTCAAGCTGATAGCGGTTGCCGACGCTTTCGAGGAGAAGTCGAAGGCAGCGGCCGACGGGCTGAAGAAGAAGTTCGGCGACAAGGTCGACGTACCGCAAGAGCGCATCTTCGCCGGCTTCGACGGCTACAAGAAAGCGATCGCCTCGGGCTGCGACATGGTAATCATGGCCACGCCGCCCGGCTTCCGCCCGATTCAGTACAAGGCGGCCATCGACGCCGGCAAGCACGTCTTCATGGAGAAGCCTTGCTGTGTCGACGCTCCCGGCTTCCGTTCGCTGATGGAAACCAACAAGAAGGCCGACCAAAAGGGCCTCAAGGTCGGTGTCGGTCTGCAACGTCATCACCAGGCGCCTTACATCGAAACGGTCAAGCGTATCCAGGACGGAGCGCTGGGCGACCTGAGCTTCCTGCGTGCCTACTGGAACGGCGGCGGTGTCTGGGTCCGATCGCGCGAAGCGCTGGCCAAGCATTGGGGCCGAAAGCCGACCGAAATGGAATATCAGGTCTGGAACTGGTACTACTTCGTCTGGCTCTGTGGCGACCACATCTGCGAGCAGCACGTCCACAACCTCGACGTCTGCAACTGGATCAAGGACGCTCATCCGGTCGAAGCCAACGGCATGGGCGGCCGCCAGGTCCGCAAGGGTCCCGACGTGGGTCAAATCTTCGACCACCACTTCATCGAGTTCACCTACGACGACGGCAGCAAGATGTACAGTCAGTGCCGCCATATCCGCAACTGCTGGAACAACGTCTCCGAGGCCGCTCACGGCACCGAGGGCACTTCCGACTGCCGCGGCAAGATCGACGGCAAGAACGAGTGGCGCTCCCGCGAAAAGGGCATCAGCCCCTACGATCAGGAGCACATCGACCTGAACGCCGCCATCCGCAACAACGAGAAGTACAACGAAGGTTGGTACGGCGCTACCAGCAGTTTCACGGCCGTATTCGGTCGGATGGCAACCTACTCGGGCAAGGTCGTCAAGTGGGACGAAGCCGTGGCCAAGGGCCCCAGCGAGATGCCCGAAAAGTTCGCCTTCGACGCCGACCCGCCCGTCATGCCCGACGCCGACGGCAGTTACGAGCATGCCGTGGCAATGCCTGGCATTTACAAGCCTTACTAAGGCATCGGTCTTGTCCGTTGCCGCGGATTGAAAGAAGCCCCAACGGGGTTTGGGCTCAGCCCGCCCCGTTGGGGATTTTATATAATTTGAAGCAAATCTATCCGTGTTTCATCCGTGGCTCGTCTTTATCGTCCTTGCCGCTAACTTGTGAACTGATCGTCAGCCCTCTTTGCCCGCGGCAATGCCGCACTGGATCAATGCTAACTTCGATCATCTCCATTCTGCTGCCGGCCTTATGCCTCGCGCAGGCCGAGCCCGCGCCGACGCCGGGCACTCAACCGACTCGGATTGAACGGGCAGTCGAGCAGCTTGGAAACGACAGCTTTGCGGTCCGCGAGGCGGCTTCACGGCTGCTGCGCGCGGCTGGCAAGACGTCGGAAACGGCGCTGGAAGGGGCGGCCAAGAGCAAAGACGCCGAAGTGGCGGTTCGCGCAAGGCGAATCCTCGAAGACTTCAGGTACGGGCTCTATCCCGGCACGCCCGAAAAACTCGCGCTGCTGATCAAGCGCTTCCGCCATGGCGATCTGAACGTCCAGCGGCAGGTGTTGAAGCAGCTTCTGGTTGATAACGAGATTCCCACCTTGACGGTCCTTCTGGAGGCACCCAGAAGCAAAGACCTGCGGGCGGAGCTGTCCAAGCGGATGGCCGACGACGCAAGCTCGCTCGTCTCGCAACTGTTAACGGCCGGCGATTCGGCAACGGCCGAGCGTCTCTTGGAGTTTTCCACCGCGAACGACCGGGGCATGCGCAACTACGCCGTGTACTATCTGCTTCGCAACCAGTTCGACGCGAAAATCGCGAAGCTGCGTGCGTCCACGAAGGATGCTTCCGTCACCGATAACGCCAAGTTCCTGGCGTATATGCTGTGGGTAAAGGGTGATCTTCCGGCCGCCCGCCGCCAGGCCGAGAAGGCGGAGAACGTCGCGATTACCAAGACAATCCTCATCGCCCAGGCCGATTGGAAGGAACTCGCCAGGCTGGAAAAGGAAGGCGTCGGCGCCAATTTCGGCAACGGCAACGGGGAGATTATTCGTCTCAGCTACCTGGCCGCCTATCATCGCATGGCGGGCGACACCAAGGAGTTCGAGAAGGCGATAGCCGCCATCAAAAAACAGGCCGCGGACGCCGGCGATTCGGACGAAAGCCGGGGCACGATTTGGCGCTGTGCCATAGCGCTTCTGCTGAACAATCGGACCACCGAAGGCATCGAACTGGCCAGGAAGGGGCACCCAAGCCTTGCCTTCGAACTGCTCGCCTGCCGCTACCAGTATCGCGAGGCGCTGGCGATGGAGGGCGTCGATGATCCGCACGGATCGTACGCCAACTGGATGAAAGACACCGTGGCCAAGCAGCAAGCCGAGAGCGAGGACAAAACCGACGAACAGCGCCGCAAGGATATACAGGCGATGGTCAAGCGGTTCGATTCCGGCCTGCGCGTTGCCGGCCTGCTAAACCGCTTGGGTGAGCGGCAGAAGGCCGATGACCTGTTCGACCAGTTGGCAAAGGCGTCCGTCGACAACAACCACCTGCAACTCCGCCGAGTGTACGAGACGGAAATGAAGGTCGGGCGGCGGGACGAGGCGTTTGAACATGCCCTGACCGACCTCGAGCGGCAACCAAACAGAAACACATATCGGGGCCTCTTCCCCAAGCAGGAGACGGCCGCCGAAACCTGGTGGCGTTACTTGCGTGGCAAATATCCGGACGAATCCATCAAGCAAACCGCCGGCCGATTGCGAGAACTGCTTACCCCCGATTCGACAGACAACACCTCCGGCGGCGGAGACGGATGGAAGCAGACGGTTCAAGAAGCCGCACAACAAGCCTCGCGCAGCGGGAATGTCGGCGAACGGACGAAGTGGCTGTCCGTGCTCGGCGACACCTGTCTGGCACACGGCGAAACTCAGATGGCCCGCGATTACTTCATCGAGGCGGCCGACCTGACGCACTCGACCACCGTGATGCGGCGAATCGCCGACATGCTCCTCGATGAATCGGCCTGGCTGGAAGCAAGCGAGTGGTATCGCAGGACTTGGGAGCGGGAACGCGGCCGCCGGCCCGCCGCCTTGTACCTGCAAGGATACGCGCTGACAAAGGCCGGCCGAGCCGAGGAAGGCAAGAAGCTCATCGAATTGGCACTGCTGCTCCCCCTGGGCGAACCGCGAACCAGATACTCGCTGGCCTCGGAGTTGAACGAACGCGGTTTGGAGAAGCAGGCGATCGGGCAATGGCAACTCGGGCTGCGATTATGCCCCTTTGGCGACTCGACGGCCGCCGCAGTGGCACTAGGGTTGGCGAAAGCCACCGAGGCGAGCGACAAACTCGCGGCCGCCGATTACGCGCGGCGAGCGTTGCTCGACCACCTGAATCCCGATCGAGGTATCGGCAAGGTTACCAGCTATCTCAATTTGCCGTTCACCATGCACAAGGATCGGGCCGCCGGTTTGATGGCGGCCGGCCGCGTCGACGAAGCACTGAAAGAAGCCCGGCTGGCTCAAGCCATACTGCCGAACAGCCCGGCCCTGGCCGAGGAGCTTGTTCCCGAACTGGACAAAATCAACGGAAAGACCGAGGCCGACAGGCTATTCGAGGCGGCCCAGGCGGCTGCCGACCGCGTGCTAAATGACTTCCCCAACAGCGCGCTACATCACAACAGCCTGGCCTGGCTCGATGCCAAGTGTAATCGCCGCCTGGACGACGCACTGCAACACGCAAACCGTGCCCTGGAGCTTGTGCCCGACAACCCCGCCTACATCGATACCCTGGCCGAAGTCCACTTCCAACGCGGCGATTCAGCCACCGCAATCAAGCACATCCGCCGCTGCATGGAACTCGAGCCCGACGAGAAGCACTACAAAGAGCAACTCGAACGGTTCTCCCGGAAATTGCCGTAACCCGAATGTTGCTGCCGGCCGTGCGTGGAGTCGGCACGGCGACGGTGTCCTT
Source organism: uncultured Planctomycetaceae bacterium (assembly GCA_964505115.1). Taxonomy (GTDB): domain Bacteria; phylum Planctomycetota; class Planctomycetia; order Pirellulales; family Thermoguttaceae; genus CAZDHN01. The sequence goes on along the minus strand of CAZDHN010000048.1, from coordinate 1,198 downwards.
TTGCGCGGCGACCGATTGAATGACGCCGGCGAACGGTGGAAAAAGCTCCTTACAGCATGGCTCCGAGGTCCATGCCACGAGGAGCAGTCAACTCTGGACCGGCCCGTTACTTCGGCATGGGCAGGACGATCATGGCGTTTTCACCCAGAGTGACTTCGCCTTCCTTGCCGTTGATGCGGTAGTGGATATTGAGTTGCTTTACGACACCCGAAGCCGGATCTCCACCAAAGCTCTTGTTGTAGCTCGTACTGGGCAGGAAGATGATACGATAGTTCTTGGCGTACTTGCGCAGATTTGCCGCGACGTCTTTGACCTTATCGCCGGCGCCGTACTCGGCCTTGACGATTTCCAGTTTCACCGGAGTGTGACCGGCCTGGGACAGGGCTCTGCCGAGTTCGGCCCGGTTGATGCCCTTGCTGGCCATGCCCATCACGACCAGCAACGCTTGCTCCTTCAGGGCGGGGACCTCGGCGGCTTCGTAAGCGATGGCCTGCATCTCTTCGCTGGGATAACGGAGCAGGACTTCCAACACCAGACGCTTGTCCTCATCGCGATCCGCGATCTTCAGGGCCGTGCGACACATCTGGGCCCGTTGCTCGGCCGGCATATCGAATTGCCGGGCGATACGGATGTACGCCCGGATGGCACGGATCTTGAGCCGCTCGTCGTCCGCTGCCTTGCACAGATCGAGCAGAACAGGCGCGGCGTCGGCCGACCTCCACTGGCCCAACACACGCGAGGCGGCGTCCTGCAATTTCTCATCGTTGGAGCGGACGGCCGCGGCGACTGTTTCCAAGGCGGTTGATCCGCCGATTACGTTCAATGTACCGAGGATCCGGGCCTTCACCGGTGCGTCCACCTTGGGTAGCGCCGCCGCAACCTGCGACGCGACGGCCTCGCGATCCGCTGAACGCAAGCAGACGTCTTGTATTGCATTGTCCAGGGTTGCCGCCTCCCGGTCGTCCTTCGTTGCCGCGAGCCGTGCGATCAACTTGGGTAGGTCGGCCGATTCCAACACGGCGCCCAGGCCGGCCAAGGCGGCGGCGCGAACCGCGGGATCGGCGTCATCGGCGGCTTTCCACAGCGCGGGAGCCGCGGCCACGGTGCGACGACGGGTGGCCAAATCCATAAGCACCAGCCGCGACTTTCCCTTGGCCCCTGAAAGGCGCTCGACGACTTGCTCGTCGACCGACTTGTC
>CAZDHN010000047.1:0-16543 GCA_964505115.1 uncultured Planctomycetaceae bacterium | reverse complement strand
GGGCCTAATACCGCCTTCGGCGGAAAAGGCCGGTGAACCGGCCTGGAAAACAACGAATGCACCCACGAAAATCCCTGAAGAATCCCAAAAGGGGCCTTACTTCGCTTCTCGTTTCAGCGGATGCTGGTCAACCCATGCTTTCAACGAACGAGCTACCTCTGCCGCCCCCAGTTCCGTGAAGTGGCAATCGTCGTAGAAGTACTCTTTGCGACCGTTCATATGGGACAGATCGACCATTTCAATGTCCAGCCGTTTGCAGGTTGATGCCAGGGTGGCGTTGAACTGGTCCATGCCTTGGCGAAGTGCCGCCGTCGAGAGGAACGAATCGCGTGCAGTCCAGCCTAGCCAGAGCAGTGCCTCGGACTCGGCGTCGAGTTCTCCGCTCCAGAGTACCGGCTGACTGACCACGATTAGGCGGACATTCCTCTCGCGACACGTTTTGGCAATCTGTTCGATCCGAAGTGCGTACTCGGCCAAGACCTCTTTCAAATCGAGCGGCTCATCGGTTTTCACGGCCGCCCGCCGTTCTTGGCGACGGAGTTGGTAGTTGGCCCCGTCCGGATCTTCGTAGTGCCGTGTCATCGTGGGCAGAAAGACGTTGGCCGCCCGGCGGGCCAGATTGCGAACTTGCGAGCAAGTCCAGAACGGCGTCTTGGCCAGGGCCAGCGCCTCTTCCCGTTCGATCTCGGCGGTCAAGCGTTCGGTTTCGACAAACTTGCAGAAGTCGTTGACGCCCACCAGCAGCACCAGGCAATCGATTTGGTCCATCAATTCCGATTCTCGCGCGAACCGCAGATGGTGCTTGCTGCCGAAACCGCTAATTCCCGCGCTGCCGACCCAAACCCGGCGTCCGGCGTCCGCCGCGGTTTGGTTGATCCGCCGCATCAACAGGCCGGGCCATGCCTCTGCCTCGTCGAGATAGGCGCATTCGCTTGTGCTGCCGCCCAGACAGAGGAGCCGCGTCAGCGCGCGATTCTCCGGCAACTCGCGACCACGAATCCCCAGTGAATTCGTCGCGTAGTGTGAAGGCCCGGACACGCCCGGCATGACGTCCTCGTTTGGATGAAACAGCAGCGACACGTTGGGCCAACGACGGTGGAACGGCGCCTCGGCCGCATTCGGCAGTAGCGTGGCCAGCGCCGCTTCGATCAAAAACCAACTCACCGCGACAACGCCGCCGAGCAACACGCATTGCCGCCACATCAAGGCCAACCGCCGGCGCACGGGAGTGATCAACGCGGCCACGGCAAGCATCGCCAGTGCCGTAAGCGAGAAGACCAGCACGAGCGTGTCGACCTTCGACTCCAGAGTCCATCCCCGCGCCATCGCAATCCCAATATCCGCACACAGCACGGCGGGCAAGAACGCCAGCGCGAAGATTGCCAGGCCGGGATGCTTGGATGGACGGGGCGACACTTCGTGGGCAGGTTGCACCGGTGCCGGTGTTTCGCACATCGTAGACATAAGACAGACTGCCGTGGCCGGTGGTGACGCGTTATCGAGCGCCGTGAGGCGCAAACGAGGTAACAGAAAAGGTTACGTCATGTCCGGAACCCGCCGCCGCCTTCCCACCGCGACACACTCGTCGACGAGCCAACTTCAATACGGTACAATCCGCAAGATCGGCAGAGCTGGAAGAAGGGGACATCACTGATATTGGATAGAGTTGCGCCATGCCCCGGGCATCGAGAGCGATAGAAGCCCATTACCCAGGATTCCTCCCGTCCCCTTTTCGTCCGCCTTTCTGTCCTCGGGCTGTCTGGCAGTCGGCAAATATGGTAGAATTGGGATATGACGGATTTCGGAAAAGGACCGACCCTCGAACAAGCTTGCCCCTGGCTGCGGGACCGCGCGGAGCGGACGGAGAGGATTCTGGACGTGGCCGAGCGGAACAGCGTGATTGAGGGCCTGCCGGCGTTTTCCGACGATGTGCGTCGGCAGTTGAGGGGCCAACTCAACGGCGATGGCGGGCCTCGGCCAGCGCCTGGCGAATGATCTCTTCCATGGGGTCGTGCCGGCGCTTGAATGCGGCCCGTGCCGCGGCAATGTACTGCTCCTGCCCCTTCTGGCTCCAATCGTAAGCCAACAATGGCCGGCCGGTCTGCGCCGCCAGCAGGTCGGTGGCCAGCTTGATCGTCCGGGCGTTCCCTTCCCGGACCGGGTGGATGACCAGGAATTCGCTCTGGATTTCCGCCACCGCCGCGCAGAAGGCGTCGTCGTCTCCAAGAGCCGCGGTCGCGTACTTCCGTAGCACGTCGCGCTCGAAGGCCTCCATGTTGCGGTCGAGGAAGTCGGGTGCCGGCCAGGTAACGCCGGGCTTGCTGATCCACACGGTGCGCCAGCAGCCCGCCCAGGTATATAACTCGCCGAAGATCCGGGCGTGAATGTAACGTAACAACTCGCACGTTAGCGGCGTATCCGTGCGCACCTCCCGGAGTAGTGTGTCATATGCTCGAACCAGCGCTTCTTCCTCGGCGCGTTGGAGTTCGGCCAAATCCGTGATGCGCCGCTTGTTGACAAGCACGGTCCTCTCGGCATCGACGTACTCGGCCTCCGGATTTCCGGAAGTGTCGTAGCGGTCGCGGCCTTGCTTCTCGGAGCGTTCTGCCATGGCGTCAATTTAGGGGTAATCAAACTGTGTCAACGCAACTGTTTCTAGCCCTCGGCATATCCGTCCGGATGGTTCTTGAACCAGTTCCAGGCGGTGGCGACGATGGGGTCGATGTCGGTGTATTGGGCGGTCCAGCCTAGTTTGTCTTGAATCTTCTGGGCGTCGGCGAAGAGAATGGCCGGATCGCCCGGCCGGCGGGGGCCGTACTCGATTGGAATGTCGACCGCGGTGACTCGGCTGGCGGCGTCGATCACCTCCTTGACGGAGTAACCCCGGCCGATCCCCAGGTTGTAGAAGCGCCGATCGCCCGGCTCGAGCACACGCATCGCCCGAATGTGCGCGGCGCATAGGTCCTCAACGTGGATGTAGTCGCGAATGCAGGTTCCGTCGGGGGTGGGATAGTCGGTTCCGAAGACGGTCAGCTTGTCACGTAGCCCTAACGCCGCCAGCAGAAGTAACGGTATCAGGTGGGTTTCCGGCCGGTGGTCTTCGCCGATCGAGCCGTCGGCGGCGGACCCGGCCACGTTGAAGTATCGCAGGGCGACGAAGGCGAACCGCGGGTCGGCCGCCGCGTAATCCTTCAACACCCGCTCGACGCACCACTTCGACCAGCCGTACGGGTTGATCGGCTCCTGCCGCATGGTTTCCACGATCGGCGTCCGCTCCGGCTCGCCGTAGGTGGCACAAGTGGAGCTGAACACGAGCCGCTTGACACCCGCCTCGTCCATCGCCCGAAGCAGGCTGATTGTGCCCGAGGTGTTGTTGTGATAGTAGCCCAACGGATCGGTAACCGATTCGCCGACGTAAGCCAGCGCGGCGAAGTGCATGACGCAATCGATCCGGTGCTCGGTCAACAGCTTGGCGAGCGACCGGGTATCGGCCAGATCGACCTCCTGGCAGACGGCCTTGGGGTGAACCGCCCGGCGGTGTCCGCGGAAGAAGTTATCGACAGCCAGCACCCGGTGTCCGGCCTCGACCAACTGCTTGACCGCGTGCGATCCGATATAGCCGGCTCCACCGGCGACCATTACGTTCATATGTTCTCTCCGTCTGGTCGGCCGGCAGTCCGTGGGAAAAAGGGGTGCCACTGCTGGCTTGTCCAGCAGTGCGGAGCATAATCCCACCGAAACACTGCTGGACAAGCCAGCAGTGGCACCCAAATCTCGCTGGTTTGGCTGCGATTATAGCAGCTTGCCTGCTACGCGGATAGGTCGGGTATGACGTAGGGCTCGCGATAAAAGCCCTTGGCCAGCTTGTTGGCTTCGTCGTTGTTCTTGAAGCCTTCGTTGGCGTCGTCGCACTCGAGCCAGGGGCCCAGCGTGATGGTTTTGGCGTCGACGTCGACATCGTGTTTCTTCACATGCTCGACGAACTGGCCGTACATCTCGTTCAAGAAGGGAGTATCCTTGACCTGTTTCTGGCACTCCGCCTGATCGGCCTGCTTGCCGAGCCGGTAGGAGATGTTGCCGACGTGCGTAATGCGCGTGGAGAGATGGCCCACGAGCACGTCGGCGTTGAGGTCTTCCCGTTTGCCGCTTCTCACCGCGTCGATGAAGTTCGTGAAGTGGTCGCCGCCGCCCGAGAACCCATTGATCTTCTTGCCGCCCTTATCGTAGGCAACACCCTTGGGCAGCGAGAGCCAGCCGCCCTCGCAGTCGACGGCCACGCCGGTCCGCACGCCACGGAAGGTGGGAATATCGTTGGAGTCCTTGGCGGCCCGCATGTTGTGTAATTCGTACAAGAGCGGCGCCTCGGGGAAGTCGTAGTAGATGATTTGCGTGTTGGGCACATCGGCCGCGTCGTCCCAGACGAACCGGCCGCCGATGCTCATCACCCGGCGCGGCAGGGCGTTCTCACCCAACACCCAGCGAGCCACGTCAACCTCGTGAACACCCTGGTTGCACGACTCGCCGTCGCCCGTGTTCCAGCAGAAGCTGCAGTCGTACTGGAGCCGATTGCGGTAGATCGGCTCTTTGCGGGCAGGTCCACACCACATATCGTAGTCGATGCTCTCGGGAATCGCCAACGGCGTGTCGCGCTTGCCGACCGAGCCGCGCGGCTTATTGGCGAACGCGGTAATGCAGGTGATCTTGCCCAGATGCCCCTCGCGGAGCCACTTGATGGCCTCGGGAATGTTCGTCTTCGAGCGGCGTTGGGTGCCGCACTGCACCAGCCGGTCGTACTTCCTTGCCGCGTTGACCATCTGCCGGCCTTCCCAGATGTAGTGCGACAGCGGCTTCTCGCAGTAGACGTGCTTGCCCGCCTGGCAGGCCCAAATCGTGCTCAACCCGTGCCAGTAATTCTGCGTGGCGTTGCCGATCACGTCGATGTCTTTCCGCGCGAACAGCTTTCGCATGTCCTGGTGCGGTTCGACCTTGTGGCCGTACTTCTTCTCGAATTTCTCGGCCACGCTGCCGGCCCGTTGCTTGTCGGGATCGGCTACCGCCACCACGGTCACGCCCTTCTGGCGCTGGAATCCCGGTATGTGGGCAGCCGAACCGCGGCCTCCAAGGCCGAGCACGCCGACCAGAATCTCGTCGTTGGCCCCAAGCACGCGGGACGAGGCAACCATGGGCAGGCTTAGCGCGGTGGCCGCGGCCGCCGAGCGTTTGACAAACTCTCTACGGGAAATCGACATGGGTAGAGTTCCTTTTAGGTAATTGGTAATTGGTAATTGGTAATCGGTAATTGGTAATCGGTAATCGGTAATTGGGTAAATCTGCATTATCTGGAAAAGTCAGGGTTTTTCAACTCATTTCTCACTTGATTGCTGCTTGGAGTTGACCTTTGACATACGAGTCGTAGCGTGCCGCGACCCGGCCCGCCTTCACGTCGCCGCAGTGTACGAGGATGCCCACGCGCCGCTTCAATGACTCGCCCCTTTTCAGCGTGAATGGCTTGCCGCCTCGGGCGTCGATGCGGTGAGGACCGAAACAGCCGTAGTCGCGGGTGAACCACTTATGCGGATGATCGTTGTCCGTGTGGCTGAAGACGGCCAAGCCCTCCGTCTTACCCGCAACGGTGTTCGAGTAATCCACCCATTTGGCTACCTTGCCGTGAGTCTCCTTCGGGTTCACGCCACCTTCGGAGTTGGTGATCGTTCCTCCCTGACGGCCAGAGAATTGCGGGCTCATGCGGACGTACGGCCATGCGTAGTGGGTCGCGTTGCTGATGAACCTCACATCTCCGTACGACGCCATCACGGTGAAGATCAGGTCGAGAAGATACTCGCCGCGCTGCAGCGGCACGACGCGGAGTTCGCGCAGCTCGTCCAACACCGCCTTGTCGCCGGCCATTTCCCAGACGAGCTTCGCTCGGATTACCGGCTGGCCAGCGGTGCCAGTTTCCGGCAGGAACTCTACGTGGCGAACGTGGTTCTTGAAAGGCGGTTTAGGGTTCTCCCGGTCTTGGCAACTGTAAAACGCCTTGTAGAAGTCGGCCGGCCGTTGTCCGGCCAACGCCACCATGTCGCCAAACCAGAACGAGCGCTGGTGAGGAAACCTCTCGGGGTACTGAACAGTCATCGATTGTCCCGAGGGGCTCCGCACTGGATAGTAATGGACCAGATCGAGGTCCGCACCGTAGCAATAGACGAAAGCCTCCTTCCCGTCGATCAGCACTCGCAGTTGACCCTTCTGGTCGTCGCGCAGCAGTTGGATGCGTGAGGGCGCGGCGGGTTTGTCGGTGTTCTCCGCCGCGGTGAGCTTCAATGTGGAAGCCGCGACCAGGAATAATGTGACGGATGTGAGAATTATGCTCTTCATTATGATGGCTCGCCTTAATTCGGGTTTTGGTAACCGTACAACCGAGTATGAACCCCGTGAACCGTTACCACTTCTTAAGATTGAAATTAAACTCCAAGGTGTGCCGGGCGTCGGCGGGCACTGTTGCCGAAAGGCCGCTGGTGGCGGGGTTGCCGTATCGCCGGGGCGCCGCCCAGACCTCGGGGGCGTTGGGATTCTCCGGCGTCGGCCCGCTGGTTTGGGTGTTGACGGCGATCTGGTACTCGCCGGGAACCAGGCCGTCGCCCGGCTGGAAGGACGACAACTCGAACGACCCGTCCGCCTGCAAGCTACCGATGGCCGGCCGGCTCGGACAACCCTCGGCCGGCTTCACCGGTTGGAATATCACCCGGCCCACCCCTAGCGACTTCCCATCGAAGGTCACCTTGCCCTGCGCCTTGATGGTCTTCGGGGCCGACGAACTGCCGCATCCGGCCACCCAGGCGGTCGCCAACAAGCCCACCAACAAACGGCTCGCGATCCGGCAGGTGAACATCAGTCGCTTCCCAGCGGTTGTGTTTCGCACTGCTGGACAAGCCAGCAGTGGCACCCGGCGTGTTAACATCAGTCAATTTCTCCGCATGTGCGGGGTAATCAGAACTGTCCGACCACTTGCCCGTCCTCGCGGTCGCCAAGGTAGTTCCAGGTGTTGTAGTCGATGGTCTCGCTCACGAAACGGACCGAGCCGTCTGCCATGCACATTCGCACGCCGCCGGGATGCACGCTGTTGAAGCCTCCCATGTATGCATAGCAGCCGGGCGGCTCGAGCCGGACCTTGAGCGACTTGGGGCAATCGGTGAATATCTTGTGGTAGTTGGGTGGCGGGTTGGTTGAGGCAACATTCATGTGCGGGGCGAAGTACATCATGAACGTACTGTAGGCCGGCAGAGCTTCGCCCAACAAAAAGGTGTTGCTGGTGCCGTCCGTGCAATCGCGTATCTTGTAGCACCACGGCCCGCCGGAAAACATGCCCGGCGAGCCGAGCGTGGTTCGAGCGTCGCCGCCGTGCCGGCCCTTGCAGTTGATGTTCGGTGTCATTGCCGGGATGGGGCAGTAGTTCATCTCCAGCGGCCCGCCCGATAGCGCGTACGATTGACCCAAGGAAAACGTTCCAGCCGGACCGGGCAGGTAGTTCCGCTCGCGGCAGTTATCCAGCAGCCCGGCGTCCGGGTCGGAAGGGCACATCAGGTTCGAGATAACCAGATCGTTGAGCGCGCCGGGGTTCGGGCCCTCGTGGTTGCGGACGTTGAAGTCGATCCGGTCGTGGACCGCCTGCTGTTCGATGAACGGGAACAAAGTCTCGATCCAGGTGTGGCAATGCGAGATCACGCCGGTCGGACAATACGCGCCGGCCGGAAAGCTGCCCAACGCAACGTGGTAGTTGTGCAGTGCCAGGCCGAGTTGCTTGAGGTTGTTGCTGCATTGAGCACCCCGGGCAGCCTCGCGAGCCGACTGCACGGCCGGAAGCAACAGTGCAATCAGGATGCCGATGATCGTGATGACCACAAGCAACTCGACCAACGTAAAGCCCGAGCGTAATCTCGGATGCTTGCTTTCAGATTTTAGATTTGTCGAGCGGCCCATCGACCTTCCCCTGGCCATCCTTGCTCCTTCCGCGCCGAGTCTAAGATCAGAAAGCTGAACTCCTAAATCACCCTCTACGCTTCCGCCGCACTAGCAGCAAGACCGTGACGGCGAAGCCCATCAGCGTTATGGCAGCCGGCTCGGGCACGGCGGTTAGCCGGAGAATCTGGCCACCGGCGGGGCCGCCCACCACGCTCATTGCCCAGCCAAACTCCGTGGGTGTATCTCCGGCAAGCACAAGGCTTGTCGTGTCGATACTGCCGGTGGCCGTCATCACGTCGAAGAAATCCGAGATGTCCGGGTCAAAGGTTCCCACCAGGTCGACCAGCAGCCAGCCGGCGAGGATGGCGTCGCCGTCGACCGTGACCAGATCGTAGTCCTGGCCGCCGACGCCCGTGCCTTCGATTTCGACCTGATAGGTGGCAGCGGCGCCCTGGTGGTAGTCGCCGCCGATAGCCGTGGTGCCCACGGAGGTACCCGGGGCGAGGATGCCGCTGCCGAGGTTGTCCAGGGCGAAGTTGACCGTGTTGGCATGGAGCATGTCGCCGTCGAAGCTGAAGTCCCAGGTTCCGACGCCGTGTTGGATGAGGTCTACGCTCAGCGTGCCGTCGGTCAGCGTGTATGTCCCGTTGCCGGAAGCGTATTGTCCCAGCGTCAGGTCACATCCCAAGGCGGTGACGGTCCCGCCCGACTGCGTGAAGGTTCCCGTGCTCTGCCATCCCACGCGCAGATGCTTGCCCGAGTTGGTCATGGTGACGGTTCCGCTGTCGAGATTAAATGATCCGGTGCCGCCTTCGCTGCCGACGGTGATGTTTCCGCTGGCCAGCAGAGTGCTGTTGCCGCTCATGGTCCAGGTGCCGGTGCTGCCGGCGTGCCAGCCGACGTGGATATCGCGGGCGCCGCCGACGAGCCGAACGATGCTGTTGTCTTGCAGGTCGAAGGCGGCGGTCGTAGTGCCGCTGGTGGCGGAGCCCAGTAGCAGGTGCGATCCGTTGATTTCCAACACGGCGTCGTCGCTGAGGTTCCAGGCGCCGTGGCTGTCGGGTTTCTGCCCGATCTCGAAGCGGCTGGAATACGTGCTCCGTACTAGGGTATCGCCGCTTTGGTTGACGGTTCCGCTGCCGGAAACGCCCACGATCAGCGGCCGGTTGGTGTCGAGCATGGTGCCCGAGCCGCTGATGTTCCAGGTGCCGTTGCTGCCGGCCCCAGAGCCGATGTGGATTTGGCCATTGGAGGCATTGGGGGTGATGACGCCTCCGGTCTGCGTGATCGTGCCCGTACCTTTGTCGCCCACGAAGATTGGGCCGCTGGTCAGGGTGCCGTCCTTGAGTTCGTAGACCCCGGTTGAGCCGGCATTCTGGCCGATTCGGATCGCATACAAGGAGTTGCTGACGGTGACGTCGCCGCCTTCCTGCGTGAAGTACCCCTTACCGGAGGCGCCGACGGTCATGTAGTTTGTGCAGTCGAGCGTGCCGGCGTGCATGGTGTAGTGGCCTTCGGAGCCGGCATCCTGGCCCACATTAAGGTAGGCGCCGACGGTTACCGCCCCGTCGTGCTGGGTGAAGGAGCCGATTGTGTTGTTTTGCCAGCCCATGATCAGATACGTGGTGGCGTTAAGCGAGGAGCCGGCGCCGCTGATCTCGGCCTGGCCGGTGCTGCCGGCATCGTGTGCGGGCAAGAGTTCGGCGAGCGTTACGTTCGAGCTAATCAGTGTCGTGCCCCCGTTGTGTATGTAGGCGGTGTCCCCGCTGCCCGGCACACCCACCAGCGACCAGTTCGTGTTGAGACCCCAAGAACCGGCACCCGAGTTATCCCAGTAATAGGAACCGGCCAACGCACTGCTCACGCCGAGAACGAGTGTCGCCAGCACGGCCGTTGCCACCGCCAGAATCGTCTTCATCGCATTTCTCCCTTTTGCAAAGACTTTCAGTGTTCGGGTTGAATCCCGTTTCGCAGGACAACAAACCTGCCTTGCCACCGATTATAATCCCCCCGCACCTTCGTGCAAGACTTTTTTTGCGAAAGAAAGTAATGCTTTTGCGCATTCACAAGAAGGTCTGGGTACGCTATAATGGGCGTTATCTCGCGGTTTTGGCGCCGACATTGGCTCAACCCGTCCGGAGTAATTCGACAATAGCCGCCAGCGGAAGTTGGCGGTTGCCCGAGACAACAGTCTCCGCCCGACGGTGTGACCGAGCCGTGAAGCAACCGCCAGCTTCCGCTGGCGGCTATTGTAACCAGAGTGGCCGTGTCGTCGCGCGGGTGGCACTGCCGGACTCTCAATCAGGCACAAAACCATGGCCAAAACACGAAAGGTCGCCCTGGCGTTCCCCATGGCCCATGCCCACCTGGCGCAGGTGACGGCGGGAATCAAGGACTATGCGCAGCAGCATGGCGACTGGCGTCTGGCCGTGGCGCCCGAAACGCTGGGTATGTCGCTGAGCAGCTTGCGGGGCTGGCCGGGCGACGGAGTGATCTCGCTGGTGAACCGACGTAGCGAGGCCCGGGCGGCAAAGCGGCTGTCCGTGCCCGTGGTCAACATCTCGGGCGCAATAGCCGATGCGGAGTTGCCCTGCGTGACCGACGAGCATCGGACCATCGGACACATGGCCGCCGACCACCTGCTGGAGTGCGGGTTCCGTCGCTTCGCCTACTACGGCTTGCGCGGTGTCTTGTACGCGCAGGAGCGAGGGCGCGGGTTCGTTGATCGGGTCCAACAACACGGCGGAACTTGTGCGGTGCTCGAAGCGCCCAGCAGCCTCACCCGCGCATGGCCCTGGCAACACTGGGCCGAGCCGCTCGAACAGTGGCTGAGAACACTCGAACCACCGGTAGGGTTGATGGCGGCGCTCGACATGCGCGCAACCATCGTGGTCGACGCCTGCCACCGCATCGGCCTTCGCGTACCCGACGACGTGGCCGTGATCGGCGTCAACAATTCCACGCTCATCTGCGAACTGAGCCATCCACCCGTCAGCAGCGTTGCCCGCGACGGCTACGAGATCGGCCGCTTGGCGGCGGTGATGCTGGATCGGCTGATGGCGGGCAAGCGTCCGAAGCGGCGCGAGATTCACGTGCCGCCGCTGCGGGCGGTGAAGCGCGGTTCGACCGACGTACTGGCGATCGAGGACCCTGACGTTGCGACGGTGGTACGATTTGTCCGCGAGCACGTCGGCGAGCGATTCGGCGTTGAAATGCTTGCCCGGCTGGTTCCCGTTTCGCGTCGCCGCTTGGAGCAACGTTTCAAACGCGCATTGGGTCGGACGCCGCACGAGTTCATCTGCCGCACGCGAGTTGAGCAGGCGAGGCAGATGCTGACCGACCCCGCCAGGCCCAGACTTTACCAGATCGCGGCGGCCTGCGGGTTCCGCGACACGATGCGATTTCGGATCGTCTTCCAGCGGCTCACCGGCACGACGCCGGCCGCGTACCGCGCGGCCCGTCTGGCCCGACCGTGAGCGCGGACGAGGCCGTCGAGCAGTGTGTTTTCCGATTTCGACGGGCTCGGAGGCCCATCGTACTGCTCGACGGCCTCACTTCACCGTCGTATCCGCCGGCTGCAAGCGGTTGACAGTTGGCACGCGCGCGGCTACAAGTAGGGGTTATGAATATCGATATCCTGATTACCAACGGTCGTATTATCGACGGCACCGGCAGCCCCTGGTTTTGGGGCGACCTGGGTATTGGCGATGTGAATACTGGCGAGGGGCGAATTTGTGCGGTCGGGCCACCGGGCAGCCTGAAGGCCGGCCGGACGATCGACGCCCGGGGGCAGGCGGTATGTCCCGGCTTCATCGACATGCACACCCATTCCGACCTCGTGCCGCTGACCGAGCCGCTGCACAGCGCCAAGCTGATGCAGGGCGTTACGACCGACGTGATCGGCCAGGACGGCCTCTCCTACGCGCCGCTGACCGACGAGCTCGTCCCCTACTTCCGCCAATGCTTCAAGCCGATTAACGGTGATCCCGAAGGGTTGGACTGGAAATGGCGAACCGTGGCCGAATATCTCGATATGTTCGACCGCCGCGTGGCCGGCAACATTGTGATGCTGGTCCCGCACGGGAACATACGCGCGGCGGTCCTGGGACTCGACAGCCGAGCGCCCACGCCGGAAGAACTCGTCCAGATGCAACGGCTCACCGACCAGGCGATGCGCGACGGGGCGGTCGGCCTGTCGACCGGCTTGACCTACGCGCCCTGCATCTACGGTGATACGCACGAGCTGGCCGAGCTTTGCAAGGTGGTCGCCAAGTACGGCGGATTCTTCGCGCCCCATTTGCGGAGCTACGGGGCGCGGATGGAAGAGGCCGTCGAAGAGGCTATCGATATCTGCACCAAGGCCAGGATCCCGCTGCACCTGACGCACTTTAACGCCGGCTTCTCCACGGGCAAGGGGAAGGCGGAATACTACATCGAGCGGATCGATCGGGCGCGGCGAGAAGGGCTCGACGTGACGGCCGATCACTACCCTTACCTGGCCGGCTCGACGTTCCTCTCCGGCATCCTGCCCGGCTGGGTTCACGAGGGTGGCCTGGAGAACGTTGCACGCCGGCTCCGCGACGCCGAAACCCGAAACCGAATACGCCACGAATTGGAAGTAACCGGCTGCGACGGCATGCATGGCGTACCGATCGAGTGGGATCGAATCGTGCTGTCCAACGTCGAGAGCGAAAAGAATGCCGCCCTGGTCGGGTTGAACTTCGAGGAGATATCCGGCCGGCTGGGCAAACCGGCGATGGATTGCTATGCCGACCTGCTGCTGGAGGAGGATTTCTCGGCCGCCTGCCTGGCCTTCTTCGGCATCGAGGAGAACGTCCGCCGGTTCATGCGCCATCCAGCCTTCATGGGCGGAAGCGACGGATTGCTGATCGGTGTCCGACCGCACCCACGCGCCTACGGCACCTTCCCGAGGTTCCTCGGCAAGTACGTTCGCGAGTTGGGCATCTTGACCTTGGAGGACTGCGTCCGCAAGCTCACCTCGCTACCCGCCCGGCGGCTCGGCTTCCTCGACCGGGGAATAATCAGGCCCGGCATGGCTGCCGATCTGGTGATCTTCGACCCCGACACCGTCGAGGACACGGCAACCTACGACAACCCGCGGAGCTATCCGATCGGGATACCCTACGTAATTGTCAACGGGCAGATCGTCAAGGAAGACAACACCCAAACCGACGCCCTGCCCGGCCGGGCGTTGAAGAATCCCTTTGTAACTTGATCGGAGAGACACAAACAGATAATGTGCGATTCACCCCGCTACGAAATCGACCGTGACGTGATCGGTTCGCCCATCGAGGACCTGGATACGCCAGTTCTGTTGCTCGACGGTCCCGCCTCGGCCCGGAATATCGCCCGAATGGCCGAGTTCTTCCGCGATCGCAAGAGCCAGCTCCGGCCGCACTTCAAGAACCACAAGTGTACGACGATTGCCCGGCGGCAATTGGCGGCCGGCTCGGCGGTGGGTATCACTTGCGCCAAGCTGGGCGAGGCGGAAGTGTTGGCCGACGCCGGCGTGAACGACGTGCTGATCGCCAACCAACTGGTCGGACGTCGCAAGCTCGCCCGACTGGTCGATTTGGCGGGCCGAATCAATTTGAAGGTGGCCGTCGACGACACGCGGCAGATAACGGCCATCTCCGAGGCGGCTTCGGCAGCGGGTGTTACGGTGGGGATCCTGATCGAGGTGAACATCGGCATGAACCGTTGCGGTGTCGAGCCCGGCGAGCCGGCTTTGCGGTTGGCCCGGGAGATCGGTAAGCTGCCGGGACTGCGGTTCGACGGTATTCAGGCCTACGAGGGCCACGTGGTCTATAACGACGATGCGGAGCAACGAGCGGAGCTTGTTCGCCAGGACATGCAACTGGCGATCGACACCCGACGGCTGATCGAACAGAGCGGCATCCCGGTCGGCGTGATCAGCGGCGGTTCGTCGTCGACCTACAACGTCACCGGGCTGATGGAGGGCGTCGACGAAATTCAGGCCGGCACCTACCCGACCATGGACTGGCGCTACGCGCAACTTTCGCCCGACTTCGAGGTAGCCCTTTCGGTCCTGACCCGGGTGATCAGCACTCAGGGCGACCGGGCCGTGTTGGACGTGGGCTTAAAGGGCGCGACGGCCGAGTTTGGCCTGCCGCGTATCAAGGGTCATGCCGAGATAGAACTGCCCTCGTTCAGTTCCGAGGAACACTGCATCGCACCGAACGCGGCCGGCTGGAACATCGGCGACATTGTCGAACTGCTACCCAGCCACGCCTGCACCACCTGCAACCTGCACCGCGCAATGTGCGTCCACGAAGACGGCCGCGTCGTCGACATCTGGCCGATCGAAGGCTCGGGTAGACTGGCCTGAGGGATCGATAGGTCCCCTCTCCCTTTGGGAGAGAGGAGACTTTGCTGCCCGCCCAATCCGTTACAGTCCGCGCAACCGGTCCCACGCGACGCTATCCGCAAGCTAGCGTATAGGAGGGCTTTTTGCGCGGGCGATAACACAAGGGCGCGACCGGGACATGAGTATTGAGCACACCATCGGCTACGTCTTCATGGCGATCTTTCCAATCGTCAATCCGATCGGCATGTCGGCCGTCTTTCTCGGACTGACCCGGGCGTACAGCAACGAGGAACGGCACCTGCTGGCACGGCACGTTTCGCTCTATTTCTTTGTGCTGCTGGCGGGAGCAATGCTGGCGGGCAGTTTCATCCTGGAGTTCTTCGGCATTACGATCGGCGTCGTTCGCGTGGCGGGTGGAATGCTCGTGTTCAAAGCGGCCTGGGAGATGCTGAACTCGCAGCCCAAGCTGTCGAAGGAGGAAGAGAGCGAATCGAGCGGCCCCCCCAGCGAGATCGCCTTCTTCCCGCTAACGATGCCGATTACCGCCGGGGCCGGCACGCTGGCCATGGCCTTGGCAATCGCCGGAAAACTCAACCGCGATCTGGACATGCAAATGGTCGGCGAGCATCTCGGCGCATTGATCGGGCTGGCGGCCGTTTCGGCTACGGTCTTCGTCTGCTACCGATTCGCCGACAGCATCTTCCAGCGGCTGGGGACCGTGGGCACGAACGTCGTCACCAAGCTATCGGCATTCATCCTGCTGACCGTCGGCGTCGAGATCGTCTGGGACGGCCTGGAAGAACTGATCAGCAAGATGCACTAGGCCCCGGCTCTCGGTGCGCCGTGAAAGGTTTGCAGCTTTTGGGCTTCTCCGTGGCATGTCACCTAGATACCCACGCTCTTTCATCCTGCCAAAAACTACCGAAAAGGGACCGTGTCCCTTCTTCACTTTTGCCACTCACACGCCGGGATAGGCGAGGAACATCAGGTTGTCCAGTTCCTTGAACAGGTCGGGCTTCTCTTTCTTCAGCCACTCGGCGAACTCGACGACCGCCCGGCAGCGGTCCAAGCGTTTCTTCGCTTTTTCGATCGGAAGGCCTTTCCCATGAAACATTCCATGCGAAACAATACCTCCTTCCCGCGGCCCTTCATAGCCGAAGTCGGTGAGATCCTTCCCGCACAGTGCCTTCACGCCGATGTTTGAGAGATAGCGACTGGAGTAGATGTCGCTTCCAAGGCCAACGAATAGCACGACGATGATTTCCTTATGCCCAAGTTCCGCCAGCGATTTTGCCGCGGCAAATCGAGCCGCCTTACTGTGCTGCGTGTCTTTCCTGAAAGCGACTAGAGCATCCTTGGCTTCGGCGACACGGTTCTTGCCCAGGTTGAAGGCGCATGAGTAGCTGACGTGTGAGTCGCTATCCTCCAATCCGGCGATTACCGCCTTGATTGACTTAGGATGCTTGGGGAACATCTTGGAAAGGGTGCTGTAGCACTGCCGTCTGACCGTTGCCGATTCCTGCTTGGTTCCCTTCACAAGGAACGGCAGGCCGGTTTCGCCAAGAGCCCCCAGCGTCTCGGCAGCCGTCCTGACCTGCTGCCAGTGCTCCGCGGCGAGCAACTCTTCGTACGCCTTCTCGGCATCATTGCCCGGATCGCCGAAGGCCCGATCCGCGTACCGCGCGGCGAATCCCGCGAGTATCGCGAGTATCGCTAGAACCAGCCAGAGTCTGATCGCACGCATGAGCATCTCTCTCTCAGTTAGAAAATTAGAGGGAACAATATCTGTTTCCCGAGTTTGAGTTGATTCTCGCATAATGAATACGTCAATCAAGCCCGTTTGGGTGGGGAATTGGGGTTCAAAACCGGGCATTGGCCACGCGACCGGCAATATGCGGGCGTTGCGGTCGCAATACGGGCCAAATGGCGGTAGAATAGTAGATTCGGTTCAGTTGGTTGGACGTTTGTTGGCTCCCGCTTGGCCGCGAGTTGGTGGAATGATACTGCTTGGCGTTGAGAACATCCGAAAGCATTATGGCCCCGAGCCGGTCTTGGACGGGGTGACGTTCGACGTGCGGTCGGGCGAGCGGCTCGGGCTGGTTGGGCCCAACGGGAGCGGCAAGACGACTCTGCTGCGGATCCTGGCCGGCCACGAAGAGCCCGACGCCGGCCGGTTCCAATTGCACGGCTCTATCAGGCTGCGATACCTGGAACAGCAGCCCCGGTTCGCGGCCG
>CAZDHN010000046.1:0-16587 GCA_964505115.1 uncultured Planctomycetaceae bacterium | reverse complement strand
CAAATGCTTTCGGCACTGGTCGACCGGGAAGGGAATATACAAATTCCCCGCTTCTACGACGACGTGATTCCAATCTCCGATATTGAACGGCGGCAGATGGCCGACTTGCCGTTCGACGAGGCGGAGTTCATGGATCAAATCGGCGTGTCGGGTCTTGGCGGCGAGTCGGGTTACTCGACGCTCGAGCAGCGTTGGGCCCGACCGACCTACGACATTTCCGGCCTCCGCGGCGGATACCAGGGCGAAGGCGCCAAGACAGTGCTGCCGGCCACGGCGACGGGCAAGTTCAGCTTCCGCCTGGTACCCAATCAGGATCCCGACAAGGTTACCAAAACGCTCCGCTCGATGCTCGAAGGGCTTTGCCCGGCCGGCATCAGCATGAAACTAATCGGCTTTCACGGCTCGCCCGGCGTATTGGTCCCGCCCGACAGCCCCTACATGCGGGCGGCCTCCCGGGCGATTGAACACGCGTTCGGCCGTCCCCCCGTTTTCACCCTGGAGGGAGGGTCGATTCCGGTTGTAGTGACCTTCCACGAGAAGCTTGGAGTGGATACGCTACTGCTGGGTTGGGGGCAGGACGACGACAACA
Source organism: uncultured Planctomycetaceae bacterium (assembly GCA_964505115.1). Lineage (GTDB taxonomy): Bacteria > Planctomycetota > Planctomycetia > Pirellulales > Thermoguttaceae > CAZDHN01. Next base: position 15,998 of record CAZDHN010000046.1, on the reverse strand, counting down.
CGCACAGCCCGAACGAAAAGTTCGCCCTGACCGACTTCCACCGCGGCATAAAGGCCAGCGCCCGGCTGTGGACCGAACTGAGCAAGATGGAAAGCGGAAGCAAATAAGATGCTCGATCGTAAATTCATTGTGGAAAACGCCGAACTGGTTCAAACGAACTGCAAGAACCGGGGCCTGACCGTCGACGTGGCTCGACTGGTCGAGTTGGAAGCCGAGCGAAAGACCCGGCAGGCCGAGGTCGAAGAACTCAATCGGCAGGCCAACTTGGTATCGAAGTTGATCGGCAAGGCCAAGGACGATGCCGAGCGCGAGGCCCAAAAGGAAGAAGGACGCCGGCTTCGCGAACAGGTCAACGAATTTCGGGCCGAGTTGGAACTGATCGGCACCGAACTGGACGGCATCATCCGTTCGATCCCCAACATGTCGCATCCCGACGCGCCCATCGGCGCCGACGATAAGGCCAACCTGGAAGTGTCGCGTGGCAAGACGCCGCCGCCGGAGTTCGATTTCGAGCCGGCCGACCATGTCGTGCTGGGTGAACGGTTGGGGCTGATGGACTTCGAGGCCGGCGCCCGAGTGGCGGGGCACGGGTTCTATTTCCTCAAGGGCGACGCGGTCCGGCTGGAATTGGCCCTGCAACAGTACGCGGTCGACATGCTCGCCGGCGAGGGTTTTACGCCCGTCACCACGCCCGACCTGGCCTTGAACGAAGTGCTGGAGGGCACCGGCTACATTCCCCGCGGACCGGAAACGCAAATCTACAGCATCGAGAACAGCAACCTCAGCCTGGTGGCCACGGCCGAGATTCCGCTGGGTGGCATGATGGCCGGTCAAACGGTCGACGCCGACGAGTTGCCCATCAAGTTCTGCGGCATCAGCCATTGCTTCCGTACCGAGGCCGGCGCGCACGGCAAAGCCACCCGGGGACTCTACCGCGTGCATCAGTTCACCAAGGTGGAAATGTTCGCCTTCACGCTGCCCGACCAGAGCGACGCCATGCTCGACCACCTTTGCCAGATGGAATGCCGGCTCTTCGACGGTTTGAAGATCCCCTATCGGGTGGTCGACACGGCGACGGGCGACTTGGGCGGACCGGCCTATCGCAAATATGACCTGGAAGCCTGGATGCCCGGCCGCGGCGGCTACGGCGAAGTGACCAGCACCTCGAACTGCACCGACTACCAGGCCCGACGCCTCGGCATCCGCTACCGAACCAAGGGCGAGAAGGGCACCCGATTCCTGCACACCCTCAACGGCACGGCGGTCGCCGTCAGCCGGGCGCTGATCGCGATTCTGGAAAACGGCCAGAACGCCGACGGCTCGGTAACGATCCCCAGGGCACTCCAGCCCCTGGTGGGCAAGAAACTCATCGAGCCGGCGTAGGGCGGCAGCCGGCATGGCTGCTATAAAGCCGCGACCGGTGGTCGCGCTGGAGGTTCCGGAAGACCGCGCTGGCTTCGTCATGTGCGCGACCAACGGTCGCGGCTTTATGAAGAAAAACATGCAACTCGCGGGCATCAAAGCGACGGTGATGGGGTTGGGCCATTTTGGGGGCGGGCTGGCGGTCGCCAACTGGCTCATCGACCAGGGCGCTGCGGTCACCGTTACCGATCTGGCCGACGAAGCCACGCTGGCCGAGCCGCTTGCCGCGCTGGCCGGCCGGCCGATCGGGTCGCTCCGATTGGGCGAGCACCACGAGGACGATTTCCGTCATGCCGACCTGGTCGTGGTCAATCCGGCAGTGCGGCCCGGCAACCGCTTCGTGCGGTTCGCGCGCGAGTCGGGCGCCCGAATAACTTCGGAACTCGGCCTGTTCATCGAGCGTTGCCCGGCCCATATGATCGGGGTCACCGGCAGCAACGGAAAATCGACCACGGCGGCCATGATCGCCGCCATTCTGACATCCGCCGGCCGCCGCTGCTGGCTGGGTGGCAATCTGGGTGGCAGCCTGCTACCGGAACTCTATACGATTCACAAGGGCGACTGGGTCGTGCTGGAGATCAGCAGTTTCCAGCTTTGGCGGCTTTCGCCCGGCGTGCCGATGCCCCAAATCGCCGTAATTACCGGCTGTTCGCCCAACCATCTCGACTGGCACGCCGATTACGCCGATTACGTGGCGACCAAGCAGCAAATCCTGCTCCGCCAGAAGCCGGAAGACGCCGCCGTGTTGAACTCGTATGACGCGGAGGTGGCCGGCTGGGAACCGCTCGTGCGAGGAAAGTGTCTGCCGCCACTGCCGCTGGAGGAGATTCCCTCGCTGGCCGTACCAGGCCGGCACAATCGAATCAACGCCGCCTGCGCGGCCGCCGCCGCCTTGCAGGTGGGCTGCGCCCGGTCGTCCGTACAAAGAGGCCTTGGCGAATTCGTCGGCCTGCCCAACCGGCTCGAACTGGTCGCCACGGTCGACGGACGCTACTTCTACAACGATTCGGCCGCCACCACGCCCGAATCGACGATCGCGGCGCTCGAAGCGATTGCGGAAACCGACAAGCCCGTCTGGCTACTCGCGGGCGGAAAAAGCAAGGGCGCCGACTTCGCCGATCTGGCGGCCGCCGTTGCGGAAAAGGCCCGCGGCACGGCGTTTTTCGGATCGGTTGGCCCACTCTTGCACGACTGGGTATCGGCCCGAGCGCCCGAACTGCCTTGCGCGACAACCGACACGCTCGACGAAGCCTTCGACTGGTGTTGGCAACGCTCGCGCTCGGGCGATGCCGTTCTGTTATCGCCCGCCTGTTCCAGTGTCGATCAATTCCAAAACTACCGCCACCGTGCCAAACGGTTCGTCGAACTGGTCAAAGCGTTGGATGGTTTGTAGCTGAATTCGCAAGAATTCAGCCGGCGAGCAACAACCCATCTGAATTCTTGCGAATCCAGCTACGGGACGCGTTCAAATGCACGCAGCAATCAAAATTGGTATTGACAGCAGTTCTAGCATTGCTATAAAACGAAGCATGTCGCGATGGGTGTACGCACCCGTCATGGCATCGACCTCGAGGCCGACGGCTGTGAACACTCCTTGTTGGAGGCGTTTGCGGCGCTGGGAGTCGTCACCTCGAGGTTTTTTGCGCGCTGTTGGTGAAGGCTGCCGATGTTGAATGGGGGCAGTCCCCCGTACTACTAACCTCAAAGATCGTTAAGTTTTTGACAAAGATCGGCGATTAGTGGCGACCGGGTTCTTGCCTGGGTGCGGTAGCACCGGTTTGGTTGGCGGCCCTGCCGCCCCGTGAACGATTACCATCCACGGCTGGCATTTGCGGCGCGTTTGGTATAATGTCACTTGGTAATCGAACGAGAACAAGGAGACTGCCATGAAGATTATCCACTATGAACAGGTGGAGCCGGCTCCGGTTGAGGTCGAGGGGGCCACCGGCTGTACCATCCGCTGGTTGATTGACGCGAATGACGGGGCGCCAAATTTTGATCTGCGGCAATTCGAGATCGCGCCGGGCGGATATACTCCCAAGCACGCTCATGCCCACGAACATGAAGTCTTCGTGCTGGAAGGTGCCGGTCTCGTATTCGACGGCGACGAAGAACGCCCTTTGCGGGCCGGTGTCGTGGTCTTCGTGGCCCCTTGGGACCCACATCAGTTCCGCAACACGGGCACGACGCCCCTAAAATTCCTCTGCCTGATCCCCCGGCTATAAAGCCGCGACCGTTGGTCGCGCTGAAGCGGGCGAAACCACCCATTCTGCAGTTACGCGCGACCAACGGTCGCGGCTTTGTATGAGCGAGACGAGCCATGCCGTCAGACCCCAACGCACAAATCGCCCGACTGCGGGATGAAATCCGGCATCACGACCGGAAGTATTACGTCGAGGCCGCGCCGGAAATTAGCGACCTCGATTACGACCGGCTGATGGAGCGGCTTGTCCGGCTCGAAGCGGAGCATCCCGAGCTGGTCACGGCCGATAGCCCCACGCAACGCATCGGCGACCAGCCGGTCGAGGGGCTCCAACAGGTCGAACATCGCCTGCCGATGCTCTCGATCGACAACACCTACAGTATCGAAGAGCTGCGAAAATACGGCGATCGGGCGGCCAAGCTGCTGCCGGACGAGCCGATCGAGTGGGTTGTCGAGCTGAAAATCGACGGCGTGGCCGTCTCGCTCTTGTACGAGAACGGGCTGCTCATGCGCGGCCTCACGCGGGGCAACGGTCGGGTGGGCGACGATATCACGCACAACATCCGCACCATGCCCGGCATTCCGCTACGGCTCGACGGCGACCGCCCGCCGCCGGCACTGGAGGTCCGCGGCGAAATCTACATGGCCAATTCCGACCTGGTGCTATTGAACGAGGCCCAGAAGCAAGCCGGCGAGCCGCCCTATGCCAATACGCGAAACGTTACGGCCGGGAGCATCCGCCTGTTGGACCCGCGAATTTGTGCCGCCCGCCGGCTGCGGCTGTTCTGCCACGGGGTCGGCTACGTCGAGGGGCTGCGTGCCGAAACGCACATGGAGTTCCTCGATGAGCTACGCCAATACGGCCTGCCCGCCACGCCCATGGTCGAGCGGTTCGATTCCTTCGAGGCGGCCGTCGAACATTGCGAGTCGCTGATCGAACGGCTGCACGAGTTGGATTTCGAGATCGACGGGCTGGTGCTGAAGGTGAACCGGTTCGATCAGCGCGAGCGGCTGGGCTCGACCAGCAAGAGCCCCCGCTGGCTGATCGCCTACAAGTTCGAGAAGTACGAAGCAACCACCCGGCTCAACGGGATCCGCGTCCAGGTGGGTAAGACAGGCGCGATCACCCCGGTAGCCGACCTCGAGCCGGTTGAGCTAGCCGGTACGACCGTCAGCCGGGCCAGCCTGCACAACGCCGACGAGATCCAGCGGAAGGACGTCCGCGAGGGCGATGTGGTCGTCGTCGAGAAGGCGGGCAAGATCATCCCGCACATTGTCAGGGTGGAAAAACACCTCAGGAAGGGCTCGCTGCCAGAGTTTGTCTTCCCCACCAAGTGCCCTGAATGTGATACGTGGCTTATCGTGGATGAGGGCCAGTACTTCCTAGGTCCCGACGCCCTTGCAGAGCGTTTGGAGCACTATCTCAAGCCGCTACCAGCCAAGCACCCGCAGAACATAACAGGCTTGGGTCCGATGCGTATCTCACGCCTTATTGCATTGAAGCTTCTCCGTAGTTACGCCGACTTGTTCCGGCTAAAGAGCCAGGACATCATGAGCGTGGCATACCAACAGAAGAAAGATGGCCTACGGGTCGAGAGAAAGGACCCCAAAGGTTCAGAGGAAATACTCGGACAACTAAACGCAAGTAGAGAGTGGGGATTGGAACGGGTACTTCTTGGTTTGGCTATCCAGTATGTGGGCCCTTGGACGGCCTCGCGACTAGCACGGGAATTCGGCTCGATCAACCGCCTCCGCGCAGCCAGCGTGTCCAGATTGGCCTCGGTCGAAGGTATTGCTCCCATTGTGGCGGAGAGCGTGGCGGACTTCCTGCAAAGCGATTTCGGCACGACCGCGATTGACGAATTGAAGGCGGTGGGCGTCACAATGCGAAGTACCGGTGCTCTGGAGACTGAGGGAGTAATCCGTTTATGTCTGAATCCGGACTGCCCGGCGAAGCTCCGTGAACGGTTGAAGTTCTTCGTGCATCGGAGTGCCATGGATATCGATGGAATTGGAGATGAGTTGGTTGACAAGCTCATCAGCAGCAAGTTGGTAACCAGATACGGCGATCTGTACCGGCTCAGAGAGGAGGACTTGACGAAACTTCAGTGGGTGTATCCCTGGGGATCGGATCTGGCGAAGGAAGTGGTCCAAGCCATTCAGAAAAGCAACCACATTCAGAAGAGCAAACAGGAGAAGTTGACGTCGCGCGCTCAGAAGCCTCTGTTTTCGACTGAAGGTAGCGAAGAAGTCACTGAACAAGTCAGGCATCTTGCAGCCACGATGAAAATAAAGAACCTCGGGCCCACGCGAGTTGAACAACTTGTTGCCGAGGGACTCGTCCGTACAACTGAGGATTTCTACCGACTCACAGTTGATCAGTTAAGCACCCTTGAGCGTACGGTGAAAATGAGCTTGAAGGAAGCGAGGAATCTACTTGGCAATATCGAAGAAAGCAAACAACAAGGACTTGCGAGACTGCTCAATGCACTGTCGATCCGACATGCTGGTGTGAACGTGGCCAATTCGTTATCCGAACATTTTGGCTCAATGGACGCCTTGATGGCTGCTGATCTCAGGGAGTTGAGCGCGGCAGTTCAGAAACTCACGACGGAATCGCAAGCCAAGAAGCCCGAAACAGAAGACGCTGGGAAGAAGAGAGAAACTGGCATCATAGCTCGCGGCGTGTATGACTACCTACACAGCGACTATGGTTCAGAAACCATCAATGACCTACGAAGTGTTGGCGTGAAAATGGAATCAACCGCACTAGCTCCTGAGGGTCCTCTTCCATTGGCAGGCAAGACGCTAGTAATCACCGGCACGCTAACCAAATACACTCGGGACGAGATCAACGAGCTAATCACCACCCACGGTGGCCGCGCCTCGTCGAGCGTCTCCAAGAAGACCGACTACGTCGTAGCCGGCGAAAAGGCCGGCAGCAAGTTAGCCAAGGCCCAGAAGCTGGGCGTGCCGGTCGTGAGCGAAGAGGAATTCGATCAACTGATCAATCGAACGACGGAACTCACCGGCAAGAACTAGCGCGCCCGCGTACCTTCTTGTCGGACGAATGTCATTGTTAGATGTCTCCAATCGTCTTGCACCAGTCTTCTTCGGCGACAAGCGCGACAGGCTGGCCCTCAACTTTGTAGATGAGTGCTTTCTTGATCTTGCTCCCGTAGGATTCATGCGCCCAAGATCGGCTCAACTCGGCACCAACGATGAGGTAGTTGGTCTCCAATGTCACGTTCTTCTGGGGGCATCCGCCCATGTGTGCGATTGCGTCATTGCATCGAGCCCTGGAGCCAAACTGGAACTTGCCAGTGCAGCAGAAGTTCTTGCTCTGGTATTCAATCTGTGGGACGGGGTCGTCAAGCGGGACACCTTCCTGCAAGATATCGGTGACCATCTCGATAAGACGCTCTCTCTCAAAGCGGGTCTTTTTCTTGATCTTGGAGCCATGAGGTTTCCAGTCGTCTGGGACAACTACGGCTGCCAGTTCGGCAGGGTCAAAGGATACAATATCCGGTGAATCTTGACTCTCATCCCCCGTGAGGAAAACGTATTTGAGCCACAGTTCCCTATTCTTGTGGTTCATGAAGACTCGAGTGATGATCCGGGATGCCGCACCTTTCGTGATGGCCGCTTCGAGGAACACACTGAAGAACTTCAGGACTTTGATCTGCCGATTGGTTGCATCATCATCATACCACTTCGTCATGTCGACCTCCCTACATCCAACTACGTCCTGCATGGTTTGTAGGCTGCTGGTGGCTTGCCTAGCCGGCACCTGGTTCGCCTCCAGCGTCTCCAGTAAGAGTGACTACGTTGTACCCCGCGAGAAGGCCGGCAGCAAGCTGGCCAAGGCCGAAAAACTCGGCGTAACGGTTCTCAGCGAAGACGAGTTTGAGGGGTTGCTCGAAGGATAGCCCCGGCGGATTATCTTGCAGCATGAAGATCGTAACCGTTGAGTTAGCAAGGGGTTGCGACATTGCTCATGCTAGTGATGTCTGGCGTTGCCGCCATTTCGTTAATTTCGCTTATTGCGTTTATTTCGTTTGTGTGATATACTTCGTTGCAGAGACAACGGAGGAGACGAGCCATGTCCACGCCTATCATTCCCGAACCGGTTACTCCCACGGCTGACGACGCCCGGCTTGCTGAGACGTCCGGCCGTCGTCTGGTTCCATTCGTGAACCGAAATCTGCTCATCCGGCTGCCGGATACTGACGAGACGGTTGAATTGCCCGCCGCGGCAGTGCGACTCCTGGTTGATTCCCTCTCGGCGATGGCCGAAGGTAGTGCCGTGACCCTGGTTCCGGTCCACGCCGAGCTGACGACCCAGCAGGCGGCGGACCTCTTGGGTGTTTCGCGGCCGTTTCTCGTCAAGCAACTGGAAGAGAAGACGATTCCGTTTCGCAAGGTCGGCACACATCGCCGGGTGCTGCTGAACGACCTCATGGCCTATAAACGCGAGATTGACCGTAAACGCCTCGAAGCCTTGGACGAACTCGCCGCTCAGGCCCAGGAACTCGACATGGGTTACTGAGGGACGAGGGGCGAGGGACGAGGGGAAAATCGCTGGGATTCCAATGATGTTCGAGGTTGGTAGTACGGCGGTCTACGATGCCTGCATACTCTATCCCGCCCCGTTGCGGGATCTGCTGATGCATTTGGCGCTGACCGACTTGTTCCGAGCCCGATGGACCGACCAGATTCATGACGAGTGGATCAGGAGCGTACTTGCGGATCGGCCGGATCTGAAGCCGGAGCAGTTGGAACGCACCCGGTCCCTGATGAACATTCACGTCCTGGATTGCCTGGTCACCGGTTACGAAGACTTGATCGAGGGACTAACGCTGCCCGATCCCGATGATCGTCACGTGCTTGCGGCGGCGATCCGTGGGTCGGCCTCAGTGATCGTCACCTTCAATCTCGACGATTTCCCACCTGAATGCCTGGAGACGTTCGGCGTCGAAGCACGGCACCCGGATGAGTTCATAACACACCTGATCGACCTTGCCCCGGCTGCCGTTTGCGCGGCGGCCAAACGCCATCGGGCGAGCCTCAAGAATCCGCCCAAGACCGTGGACGAGTACCTCGGCGCGTTGGCAGACCAGCGTCTGCCGGAGACAGTCAGTCGACTTCGTGAATTCGAGGCACTGATCTGAACCAAGACGAGTTCGAGAAGTTGCTGGAGGGTAGACTTCCTCGTTCGCACGCCTTCAAATCTCCCCTCTCCTCTTGGGAGAGGGGCCGGGGGTGAGGGTTAGAAGTGCTTCAGCGCCCGAAACGCTACCCAGCGACCGGCCCCTCTGATACAATCCCCGGAAGACGTAGCGTTAAGTCTTTAGCACACCGTATTGGTAAGGCATGCGCGAGATCACTCCACAACAGCTCTGGATCGGTCACGCGGCAGATATTCGCGACATCCGCCGATTACACGACGCTGGCGTCACGGCGGTCGTTGATCTGGCCTACGAAGAGCCGTACGCCCAACTGTCGCGAGACATGTTGTACTGTCGCTTCCCGTTGCTTGACGGCGCCGACAACACTCCGCAACTGCTCCGAACGGCCATCGCAACAACGTCATCACTGATCCGAAACGAAATCCCAACCCTGGTGGCGTGCGGTGCCGGAATGAGCCGTTCGCCGAGCATCCTGGCCGTTTCCCTGGCGATCGTTCGCGGAACGTCGCCCAACGACTGCTTGCAGCAACTGACTGCCGGGCACCCTCACGACATCTCGCCGCGACTATGGGCAGACGTTGTCAAAGCATATAGTGAGATTATCATCTGCCCCCTATCTCCGCGTGACGATTCATAAAACGCTATTCGTGTGCTGTGAAGAATATGACTAATCAATTTGAGATCGGAATCGAAGACCCAACGCCTGATGAGGACGGCGTGGCTCTTGGCTTCATCACAGTGGGCGACTTCCACGAACACTTCCCGCTTCTGATTGGGAAGTGGTCGCTCTCGCAGTATCAGAGCCAATGGCGAGAGGCATTAACCTCGCTCGTGAATGGCACGGGCCCGGTGGCTCTGATGTGTGAAATGTGTCGCACCGGGCGTCTTGCCTGGGTTCTTTACCGTGAAGGAGATCACGTATTCATCCGTCAGGTTCTTTTTGTCCCAGGGGCAAGATGGCTAGTTGATGCTGACGGTCAACTCATCCAGTCCGAACCGCGAGAGATCCAATCAGAAGATGGTGAGTCGATTTCGGAATGGCGGACCGATATCAATGCCATCAAGGATTTTATGAAGTCACAAATGGAATAGGACAGCGAACAAGACTTGCCAGCGCACGCGGACAAGCTGCGCCGCTGAGCTTTGTCATTCCCACCAGAAACGAAATCCAAATGAAACCCACACTTCACACCCTGCTCCTATCCCTCACCGCCTGCGTGCTGCTCGCGCCGGCCGGCATCCTTGCACAAGATAACGGCGCAGCGCCAATCAATATCAAGAAACCTTGGACGCGGCACACTATTGACGACTCGTCGCGGGGGGCGGATGGCGTTAGGCTGGCGGACGTTAATGGGGACGGGCTGCTCGATATCACCACCGGTTGGGAAGAGGGCGGTGTGACGCGAGTTTACGTTCATCCGGGATGCGATAAGGTAAAAGTACGCTGGCCGGCCGTTACGGTGGGCGAGACGAAATCGGTCGAGGATGCCGTCTTTTGCGACCTGGACGCCGACGGGGCAGTCGACGTTATCAGCAGTTGCGAGGGCCGCACACGCTCGATGTTCGTGCATTGGGCACCGAAGCAGTGGAAGCGATATCTGCGTCCCGACGCTTGGCAGACGGAGGCCATTCCCGTAACCCGCGACAAGACGGCCTGGATGTTCGCCCTGCCCATGCAGATCGACGGCCGCGGCGGGCCCGATCTGGCCGTGGCCTCCAAGGGCAAGGATGCCTTGGTCGGTTGGCTGCAATCGCCGGCCGATCCGCGAGACATGGCCGGCTGGCGATTGCACACACTCTACAAGGCGGGCTGGATCATGTCGCTCGCCCCGGCCGACGTGGACGGCGACGGCGACCTCGACATTGTCGTGTCGGACCGCAAGGGCACAAACACGGGCGTCCTTTGGCTGGAGAATCCGGGCCCAAAGAACGCGGAAGGTAAGTGGACCGAGCACCGCATTGGTGCATCCGGTCGGGCGGTAATGTTCCTCGACATGGCCGACTTGGACGGCGACGGGCGTCGCGACGTGATTGTCGCCGTCAAGCCGGACGAGATCCATTGGCTCCGCCAGCCATCCAACCCGACCGACGCTTGGCCCGGCCAGATTATCAAGGTTACCCTGCCCGAGGGCATGGGCACGGCGAAGGGCGTCCGCGTGGGCGATATTAACGGCGACGGCCAGCCCGACATCGTTTACTCTTGCGAGCAGGCCACGCCACCCAAACGCGGCCTGGTTTGGCTCGGCTATCGCCGGTCGCCAACCGAAAAGCAGTGGGCCGTCCACGACATCGGCGGCCCGGAGGGAATCAAGTACGACCGTATCGAACTGCTGGACATCGACGGCGACGGCGATCTGGACGTTCTAACCTGCGAGGAGCGTCACAACGGCACCGGCATCGGCGTCTTCTGGCACGAGAACCCGTTCGGCGGCGGCCGAGGCGGTTAAGCGGCGGCGTTAGACTGTGAGGTTAGCCGGCACAAGAACAAAGGTGAAATAATGTCGTGGCAACTGCGTCCGTTTCTGCTGCCGTGGGTTTTTGTTGCGGGCGTTGCGTCCGTCGCCGGCGCGGCGGATTTCGCACTGCGGATGAAGTCTGGATTCTCTGCTATCCATCCCAACTGGAGGCCGGCAAAGCCGGTTTTCCCGTCCTAAGACGTGGCACCGTGGCCAGCTTCCCGCTGACGCCGATCAGCCGCAACAAGACGTTCCTGGTCGACTACAGCACGTTTGGCAGCGATAGCGGTGGGCCGGTCGTGGTTGGCAATCATAAGCTCTCGGACAAGGCAGCGCAACGAGCCTTGCTTGTCGGGTTGGTGCTTGGGCAACAGCGCCAGACGGTAAAGACGACCTCGCCCATCGGGGAGCGAACCGTCCACCGCCCCCTCGGCCTGGCCATCGTCGTTCACGCCCAGTTCATCCGCCAAATCATCGACCGCATTCCCAAGTAAGCGGCCAACAGGTCGAGCACCACGTGCCCGACGACAGCCGGGCGGTCGAGCGAGAGGCTGCGTTTGCACCGCGATCTTGCCTACCGCTTCATCGGCCGTAAGGGGGTGGTTCTTAGGAGTATTTTCTGGCGGCCGGCGTGGGAGTTGAACTGCACGGTGGCCGCGCGGTCCGGGCCGCTGCCACTTAAGGCGATGATCTGCCCCAGGCCATTTTGGGGATGCAGAACGGTCATGCCTTGATGGAACTCGTCGGGCGATAGGATGGGCAAATCGTCCGCGTCTTCGCCTAACGCGGCGGCCGTCGTTAGATTAACGCCCACCGGCATCCGCCGCTCGCCCTGGCCCGGCCCAGTCGCGATAAATCCAGTCGCGATAAATCCAGTCGCGATAAATCCAGCCGCGACCGGCCCACCACGAGCGGAAACCACCTCCTCCAGGCCCTGGGTTTCCATCTCCGCGCGCGGCAATTCCATCAGGAACGAGCTGGGGATTGCCGTAATTCGACGTCCCCGGTAGTCGCGATACCGGGTCAGGCTGATTTGCAGTTCCTGTTGGGCCCGGGTAATGCCGACGAACATCAGCCGGCGTTCCTCTTCGAGTTCGTTGAGCCGATCCCGACTCCGTTCGTGCGGCAGCAGGCCCTCCTCGAGCGCCACCATATGCACGACCGGGAACTCCAGGCCCTTCGAGGCGTGCAGCGTCATCAGCGTTACCCGATCGCTTTCCGTCTCCCAAGCGTCCGTGTCGTTCACCAGGCTGGTTTCTTCGAGGAATTCCTCGATGTGCTCCCCATCGGGGTAGTGTTCGTCGAACCCGCGGGCGACGGTCAGCAGCTCCTCGACGTTTGCCAGCCGCTCCTGGTCCTCCTCGAAATCCGATTCGGCCAACTGACGCTTGTATCCCGACTCCTCCAGCACGTTGCCCAGTATCTCCTCGATCGGCTCGGCGGCAACTTCGGTAATCCGATCGAAGATATCGACGAACGTGGCGACCAGACCGGCGGCCCGTTTGGAGAGCGTTTCGATCCGGCGGCTCTGCCGGGCGGCTTCCAGGAGCGTCAGGCCGTGGCGAACGGCGAAATCGGACAACCGCCCGACGGTCGTCTTGCCGATTCCCCGCGTGGGTGTGTTTATCACCCGAAGCAGGGCGAGGTCGTTTCGCGGATTGGCCAGCAACTGCACGTAGGCCAGAACGTCCTTGATCTCCTTGCGCTGGAAGAATTCCAGCCCGCGTATCATCTGGTAGGGAACGCCCTGATCGCGAAGGGCCAACTCGAACGGCAGCGACAGCGCGTTGGTGCGGTAGAAAACGGCGAAGTCGCGCGGCCGGCGGCTACCGGAACGAATCTCGTCGGCAATTCGGCCCGCAATTGCCCGGGCTTCCTGCTTTTCGTCTTCGTATCGTACCAGCCGGACGGGCGGCCCCTCGCTGTTCTCGGTGTAGAGGTCCTTCTCCTTGCGCTTGACGTTGTGAGCAATCAGTTCGGCCGCTACCCGCAATATCCGACGCGTGCTGCGGTAGTTGCGTTGCAGCCGGACGACATGGACGTTTGGGAAATCCTTCTCGAATTCCAGGATGTTCTTCAGGTTGGCCCCCCGCCAGCCGTAGATCGATTGGTCCGGATCGCCGGTGACGGCCAGATTGGGGTAATCGATCGACAGCGCCCGGGCGATTGCGTACTGGGCCAGGTTGGTATCCTGATACTCGTCGACCAGGACGTATTCGTAGCGGCAGTCGAGCGTGCGGCGCAGCTCGGGGTTGTCGCGAAGGATGGTGGCCACGTGCATCAACAGGTCGTCAAAATCGACGGCGTTGGAGGTCGTCAACTGTGCCTGGTAGGCGGGATACAACTCTTGGACGACGTTTCCCAGCGGGTCACCGGGCGGCGGTTCGTACTTGTCGGCCGGCACCAGCCTGTTCTTCGCCCGACTTATGGCCGAGCTAATGGCGTCGGCCGTGAATCGGCCCGTCTCTATCGAGCATCGTTCGATCACCCGACGTATGGCTCGCCGGCTATCGTCGGTATCGTAGATTGTGTAGTTTTCCTGAAGCCCCACGAGCGGCGCATATTTCCTAAGCAACCGGGCACAGAAGCGGTGGAAGGTTCCGACCCAAACCGGTTGGTCGGGTGCCAGCCGCTCGACACGGCCGCTCATCTCGTCGGCCGCCTTGTTGGTGAAGGTCAGGGCAAGGATGTTTTGGGGCGGGATTCCCCGGGTAAGCATATGTGCGATACGGTGGGTGATTACCCGGGTTTTGCCGCTGCCGGGGCCGGCCAGAATGAGTAGGGGTCCGTCCACGCACAACACGGCCTCGCGTTGTGCGTCGGTCAATCCTTCGAGCAGGTTATCCAAAGCGGGCACTTTCTATAAAGCCGCGACCGTTGGTCGCGCACGGGACAAAAGGTACGCGGTTTTCCGAAACTTCCAGCGCGACCACCGGTCGCGGCTTTATATCAGCCCTTTTGGTGTACGGCATCGTATCGCGGTGAGGACACCGCGGCTCGGTAAGAACAATATACGCCCGCGGCATCGATTGAGGAACCCGGCGGCGGTAGTGGGGGGTGACCGGCCCGAGTTCTCGGCCGCCCGTACTCCATCCGGGCTAATCGTTATCTTTTTCGATAATTCGGGCGGGTAAATGCTGGTCAAATCGTTTCGAATCGCTATACTTACCAATCATCGGACGAGATGTGCTCGTCGTGCTGGTCGCATTTCAATTCCACAACGGAACAATCGGGAGGGAACCCATGGGAACACGCGTTCCTATAAATGTCATCGATAACGATCCCCAGTATCTGGTCGAGAGGCTCGATATGAGCACGGCCGAAATCGGCCTCTCGGTCCGAACCACGAACTGCCTGGAGGAGAGAGGGATCTTCACCGTCCGGGACCTGTTGAATTGCACCCGAGATGATCTGCTCGGTATCTCCAACTTCGGCGAGAAAACCTTGGAGGAGGTTTTTAAGGCGCTGGAGGGGGTTGGGTTCCGTCGCGGGCCGGCCCAAAATCCGCCGCGAACACCTGATCGGCCCAAGTAACGGGTATTATCTTGCCACGCAGCATTCGGGTCTACGGGAAGAAGCGCGGCAACCGACGAACGGGTTCCCACGCGGTTGGCAGCGCCGGAGAGGCGCTGTTCTTCGCCGTTTTCTTGTTGCTGGGTTGCGCCGGGCTGGCCTTCATCCTCACCTCGCTCGTCTTGCCCGAGTGGAGGGTCAACCACGAGTTCGTCAAACACACCTGCACGGTGCTGGCCGGGCGTGTCGGGCAAAGTAGCGACGACGAAGGCGGTGCCACCTACCGGCCGGAAATCCAGATCGAGTATGAGATCGGCGGCGAGACGTATCGCATCTGGACCTACGACATCTCCAAGGCCTATTCGTCGGAGAGAGATGACAAACAGGCCGTGGTCAATCGCTTCGAGGTGGGAAAGCGGTATGTCTGCTGGTACGATCCGGCCGACGCCAGCTCGGCGGTGTTGGTGCGAGGTTATAGTTGGTGGCTATGGCTGGTGCTGATCGTGCCGATATCGTTCATTCTCATCGGCGGCGGCGGTTGCATACACGCGGCGCTACACTGGGGCAAGTCGGCCGAGCGGAGCGCGGAGATAACGCGCCGAACGTCGCAGTTGGAGTTGTTCGATCGGGGCGATCGCAAGCAGGCCGATTACCCCAACATCCCGGCCGCGGCCGACATGCTCAACAGTCCCGGCACCACGCTGGCCTTTCGGTTGCCAATCGGCACCTCGCCGGCTTGGGCTCTGTTTGCGGCGCTGGTGGCCTGCCTGTTCTGGAACGGTATCGTCTCGGTGTTCGTGGTTATCGCCGTCAACAGCCACCTGGAAGGCGATCCGGAGTGGTTTCTTACGATCTTCATCATTCCGTTCGTGCTGGTGGGAATCGGCCTGATCCTCTACTTGATCCGGCAGTTGCTCATCACGACGGGAATCGGGCCCACGCTGCTGGAAATCTCCGACCACCCGCTCCATCCGGTCGGGCAATACCGGCTCTTCGTTTCGCAGTCGGGCCGGCTGTCGATAAACTCGCTGGAAGTCAGCCTGGTGTGCCAGGAGCAGGCAAGCTATCGCCAGGGGACCGACACGCGGACCGAAACACGGGAGGTCTATCGGCAACAAGTGTTTCTGCGAGAAGGCTTCGAGATCCATCGGGGAATGCCTTTCGAGGCCCAGTGCGAGGTTGAAGTGCCGGCCCCCGCGATGCACTCGTTCAAGT
>CAZDHN010000045.1:0-16621 GCA_964505115.1 uncultured Planctomycetaceae bacterium | reverse complement strand
CTTGCCGACGGCGCAAACCGCCGGCACCACGCCCAACAGACACCAGCGACAGAAAGCCGATTTATTCAAGAGCTCGGTCCGAACTGGTGGTCGCGAAACACAATAACTTGCGACGATTCCCGTTTAGCCGGCGGGCTTGCCCGCCGTGTTTTCAGGGTGAATCGTACGCCAAACACGGCGGACAAGTCCGCCGGCTAAACGGTAATAGTGGCAGAGCACCTTCATGGTTCCGGCTCGTCCGGGTTAGGGACGAGGGATTAGGGATTAGAAGCAATGCGGCTTTCGCTCGGTCAAGAACTCCGACTATCGCAGAAGCAGGTGCTGGCGCCGCGGATGATCCAGTCGATGGAGATTCTGCAGTTGCCGATCATGCAACTACAGGAACGGATCGACCAGGAGATGGAAGAGAACCCCCTCCTGGAGATCGAGGAGAACGACCCCGATCTGCCCAGCGAGGAGGTCGAGGAGGTGGATCTGCCCGACGCGCCGACCGACGAAGAGCGCGAGTTGGTAATCGACGAGACCAAGGACAACGAGGACGATTTCGAGCGGCTGTTGAAGTTGGACGAGGAGTGGCCCGACCATTTCGAGGAGCGCTCCCGGCCTTCTCGCAGCCGGATTGAAGAGCAGGGCCAGCGCAAGCACGACGCCATGGCGAACATGACCGCCCGGCCTCAAACGCTGCAAGACTACCTTCACGATCAGGTAAGCTGGTTCAGCCTGGAGCCGGCCGTGCGGGAAGCGGTCGACCGGATCATCTTCAACCTCGATTCCAACGGCTACCTGCAGGGCAGCCTCGACGACCTGCTGGGCCTGGAAGCGACCGATGCCGACCGGGAAGTCGCCCGCCTCGCGCTGACCGTGGTGCAGAAGCTCGATCCGCCCGGCATCGGCGCGCGCGACCTGCGGGAATGCCTGCTGCTGCAACTTCTGCCCGGCATGCCCTTCTTCGAGCAGCTTCAAACGCTGATTTCCAGTCATCTGGCGGACCTCGAACATAACCGGCTACCGGTGATTTCGCGGCGCACTGGTTATTCGATCGAGTTAATCCAGGAGTCGGTCGGCGAACTGCGCAAGCTGAACCCCAAGCCGGGCGCGGAGTTCACCGACGTGCACGTTCCGAACGTCACGCCCGATGTGTTCATCGAGCCGGCCGAGGAAGGCGGCTATACGGTCCGTTTGGAAGACGGGCCGATACCCAGCTTGTACATCAGCCCCTACTACCGCAAGCTGCTGATGGATCCCGACACGACCGAAGAGACTCGCGAGTACATCAAGCGGAAGGTAAATTCGGCCCAATGGCTGATCGACTCGATCCAACAGCGTCGCAACACGCTGACCAAGGTGTCGCAGGCCATAGTGGACCATCAGGTCGCGTTCCTCAACAAAGGACCCGAGGCAATCGAGCCGCTGAAGATGCAGCAGATTGCCGACAAGGTTGGCGTGCACGTGACGACGGTAAGCCGAGCGGTCGACGACAAGTGGATTCAGACTCCCCGCGGGATATTCCCGCTGAAGCGGTTTTTCGTCGGCGGCACGGTCTCCAGCGACGGCGAGGAAGTTGCCTGGGACACCGTCCGGCTGAAGCTGCGGGAGATCATCGACCAGGAAGACAAGCGACGCCCGCTGAGCGACGAGGCGCTCGTCGAGCAACTCGCGGCCGAAGGCGTCACGGTCGCCCGACGCACGGTAACCAAGTACCGCAAGTCGATGGATATCCCCAGCTCCCGCCAACGCCGCGATTGGGGCCTGGAGGAAAGTGGGAAGTCGGAAGTCGGAGGTCGGAACTGACCGACTTCATACTTCCGACCTCCGACTTCCCAGTTCCGACCTCGCTAGACCGACTCGATGTGCAGGCCGCGGCTGAGGCGTTCTTTGTGCCGGGCTTCGTCGATCAGGCTGGCCACTTCCTTGACGTTCTCGATCCCGTGGATATACAGTTCCGGATGGCTGCGGTCGCTCGATGTGATGCGGATGCTGCCCACGCCGACCAGTCGCTCCAGGATCGTCTGCTCGAAGACGACGTCGTCCATGTCGATCGCTTCGATCCGGTCGGTCACGTGCCGTAAGATGCCCGACTCGTGGAAGAAGCGTTGCGAGGTCAGCCGATAGTGGACGCCCAACTTGCGTCGGGCCAAGGCAACGAACTGGTAGAGCCAGAGCAGCAGGATCAACACCAGGATGATCCACCAGCCGGTCGCGCCCCAGCCGGCCCAGATTGGCAGAATGAATAGGCCGATCGAGATCAGCACGCTGACGATCCAGGCGCCGATCATCGATTTGGTCGCGTAGCCACCTTTCCAAAGCTCATTCTCCGGCTCGTCGGTCGCCACCTGCCTGCCGGCGGCTGCCTCCTTGAACCGTTCTGTAGCGGTTGGCGCTGGCCGATCGTCAGCGTCCGGAAACTCTACGGCGGGCGACGGGCTTTCTTCCTCGCTGGGCAGCGGAATCGAACTCTTGTGACCATCGAGCCGTTCCCCGCACTTGTGACAATAGACCGCCGCCTCTTGCACTTCCGCACTGCATTTCGGACACTTCATCGCACCTGACCCTCCAAACCAGCCATCGGATACCCAACGAGATCGGCCGTATTATAGGCTTTTCACCCGAAACGGTCACTAGCTGTCAGTTTTGCAAGTTCCCGGCCCAGTCCCCTCGGAGCCGCCAACCGTCCTCCCGCATCAACCTGGCTAATTGGGAGGCGGGGGTAAGCTGGCCATTCGCGAGCGCTTCGCCTATACTTTGGTACTTGCGTATTTGGTAATTACTACACTATCCGCCAGCGACACGCAACTGCCTGTCGGGGTACGAGACAAGCGAGCACGAGCATACATGACCGGTTACAAGACGTTGATTCTGGCAAGTTCGATTCTTTTGGGCTGCTGTTCGACCCTATCGGCCGGCGAACCGACGCCAACCGACGATACGCTGTTCCTCTCTAATTTCAACTCGCTGGAAAAGGCCGACTTCGCCGCCGGCTCGGCCGTGCTCGAGGCACATGGGGCAACGCTGGTTGAAGGTAAGAGCGGCAAGGGGCTCAGCGTGGGGCAGGGCGGGTATCTGACGTTCGCGTCGGAAAAGAATCTGCTTGCCCGGCAGGGCACGCTGATCTTCTGGTTCAAGCCCAACTGGTCCGGCGCGGATACAAAACAATCGCATTCGCTTATCACCTGGAGTTGGGATGACGGGAAGCACGGCTATTGCGTGCTCAGCCACGGTTGGTGGGAGCCGGCCGGGGCGGGCAAAACTTACTTCGTCTTCCAAAACCAGCTCTACTGCCACGCCTCCACACCATTGACCTACCGAAAGAACCGCTGGATGCACTTCACGCTGACCTGGGCATATCACGAGAACAACGTGGCTGCCCGAACCTACGTCGACGGGCATCTTGTCACCTCCGCCATTCGCCGACACACCGGCGCCGTGGCCGACCCCAAGGGGCCCATCTGCCTGGGAGCCGACCGCGGAACGCACATGCCGAGGCAGCGTTGGGCCGACGGCGTTTTCGACGGGCTGGAAATCCTCAACCGCACACTCGACAAGCAAGAGGTTCGCGACGCCTTCCGCGCCCGGGAACCGAATTGGCGGCAGGTTGAACGGGAGCGGGAAGCCTGGCTCTACGGCGTGCTCGAACAACCGTACAAGCCCAATCGCGACGGACAGGGCCGAATCCTGGAAAGCCGGGCGCTGTTGGATGAAGGCACCGGCTGGACAACCCCCCAAGGGGCCAAAGACACGATCGACCGGCTAACCCGGGCCGGCTTCAACGTCTACGTCCCCTGCATTTGGCACGGACGCGGTGCCCGCTGGCCCAGCAAGCTTACGCCCATGGAAAAGGGCGTCGAGCAGACCGTCGCCGAGCACGAGGGGTTCGACCCGCTGGCGAACCTGATCCGCGTGGCGCATGCCAAGGGCGTCGAGGTCCATCCCTGGTTCTGCGTTTGTTATGGCGATTCCCGCTGGAAGCCGCTGGCCCCGTTTATCGAGGAGGGCACGCCCCGGGGCGCTTGCGAGGCGCACAACCCCAAGTTCCGCCAGTTCATCGTCGAGCTGATGATCGAGGCCGTCAACCGTTACGAGATCGACGGCGTCAACCTCGACTACATCCGCGCCAAGGGCATCTCGACCAGCGCGACGGCCAGGGCTTCGTACCGCAAACAGTTCGGCGCCGATTTGCTCGCCGACCTGGAGCGGCGGCAACCAAACGGCTGGGTCAACGCGAAGATAGTCAAATGGCAGGACGGAGTCATCGCCAAAATCGTGCGGGCGATATCCGAGCAAGCCCGGGCGGCGCGGCCAAATATCGTTATCAGCATCGACGGGCATCCTCGCCTGCCGACCGACGAGCCGGGCGTACAGGGCCGCAACGGATTCTGGTGGGCGGAAGAGGGCTGGATCGACGTGCTCTACTCGATGGATTACAGCCGCCAACTTGCCTGGCAGAAGACGGATGTGATTCGCCGGTCGCTCAAGCGGCCTTCGGCCTCGGTCATCATCGTGGGCAACTACGAGCGGACGGATAAGGGCGGCGTGATATCGCGGGAAGGGCAACTGGTGGCCGACCTGATCGGCTTCTGCCAGCGGAAATATCCGGGCAACGGGGTGGGGCTCTACTGGCTCGGCTCGCTCGACGAAGCCCAAACCAAGGCCCTACGAGCCGGACCCTTCCGCGAGCCCGCCCTACCCCATTGGATCCGCGCGTCGGCTGAACGTTAGCCGAGTAGTTGCTCACTCCGTGTTTGATGGGTGCCACGGGCATCTTGTCCGTGCAATACAGACCGGGGCTTGCTAGTTGATGTTTCGGGATATTGCCGAGCGTAGATGCGGGTTCCCGCTTGGGGGCCAACAATCAGTAGACGCAAAACGGACACTGGGAGCACCAACCAACAAGCTCCAGGCCAGTCAGCACTGGCGAAACGCCAGTGGCACCCAAATTCTTGGCACCGGTCTTTTCAATCGGCCATCAGTTGTTCCAGCGCGGCGGCGAAGGCGCCGTAGGCGCCGGCGTCGAATAGGACGAAGCGGATAAGCTCCGGCCGGCCGTGCTGGCGGAGGAACTCGATCGCCGTGTAAAGCCCTACCCGGGCGGCCAGATCCATGGGGTAGCGATAGGCGCCGGCACTTAGGGCGGGAAAGGCGATGCCGCGGCAGTCGTTCTCGACGGCCAGTTCCAAGCAGCGCCGATACGCGCCGGCCAGCAGTTCGGCTTCCCCCCGACCGCCGCCGCTCCAGACCGGCCCGACCGCGTGAATCACGTATTGGGCCGCCAGGTTTCCGGCCGAGGTGATGACGGCCGACCCGGTGGGGCAACCATCGGGGTACTTGGCGTCGGTCTCTTCCATCACGCTTGGCCCGGCCCGGCGGTGGATGGCCCCGTCGACACCACCCCCGCCCGCCAGTGAACTGTTGGCCGCATTGACGATCGCGTCGACCTCCTCCAGCGTAATGTCGCCCTGATGCAACTCGATCGTCTGGTTATTGATCCGTACTCGCATCGAGTTCTCCTTTGCAGAGAAAATACCGGCCGCTAGGTTACTCTATGCCGCCAATGCCCTTACCGCAAGGGGGTGGTGGCCAGCGGAATCGGCCGATTGTAGCGGTTTTTTCGGGTTTTGAGGGTTGGCTTGTGCTAAACTTGAAGGTTGATATTGAACCAACAAACGGAGCGTGTGCCGATGCGATTGTTTTTCCGATTTTCCATGCTTCTCGCGTTGCTGCTGGCGGTTAGCCCGGCGGGCGCCAGGGACATCTTCGTCGACAACGTAGCCGGCGACGATGCCTCGCGGGGCGTGCATCCGCGAAACGTGCCCGGCCAAACCGGCCCGGTCCGCACACTGGCCAAGGCCTTGCGATTGGCCGGGTATGGCGACCGAATCGTGCTCACCGCCAGCGAGCGGCCGTACCGCGAAAGCGTCGCCCTGGTGGGTACTCGGCACAGCGGGTATTCGTTCGCGCCGTTTACCATCGAAGGAAACGGAGCGACGCTGGACGGGTCGCGACCGGTGCCGGCCGACGCTTGGGAGAACCATGCCGGAGCCGTGTTCCGATTTCGACCGGCGCGACTTGGACCTCAACAGTTGTTCCTCAACGACCGGCCCGCCGCGCAAGTCGCCGTCGAGCGGGCGGCCGACGGCCCGGCCGAACTGAAACCGCTGCAGTGGTGCCAGCATGGCGGAACAATCTATTTTTGTGTCGAACTGACGAAGCTGCCGGAAGACTATCCGTTGAGCTACGCCTACCGGCAGGTGGGCATCACGCTGCTGCACGTCGACCGCGTGCTGATCCGCAACCTGACCGTGCAAGGCTTTCAGCTGGACGGCATCAACGCCAACAACAACGCCCGACGCGTGATGATCGTCGGCGTAACCTGTCGCGGCAACGGCCGTAGCGGAATTGCGGTGGGCGGAGCGTCGCTGGTGAATATCGACGACTGCGTGTTGGGTAACAACGGCCGGGCGCAACTGCTCACCTTGCCCTACTCCGAAACGCACCTACACGAAACCGCTCTGCTAGCCAACACCGCCCCCGCCTGGCTCAATCAGGGCGGCCGCGTCTTCGGCGCCGAAGCAGAAGAGCCGGAGGAATAGATGTTTAGCCGGCGGGCTTGCCCGCCGCGCGTTTGAACACGGCGGGCAAGCCCGCCGGCTAAACGGGAATACTCCAACCTCCCTACAGCTTGGCGGCGTTTAGTTCTTCCAGTAGCGCGCGTAGCGTGCCGTGGCGGTGACGGATGTCGCTCATGTAATCGGCCCAGTTTCGGGCGACACCCGTGCGATTCATCAGCGTGCGAACCTTGCGCAGGTAGCGGCAGGCGTCGGCGTAGTTCTCGCGACCGCGGCGGTCGATCAGCCGTTCGACATGGTTTCGGTAGATGTTGAGCGCTTCCTGCGGACGCGAGCGTTCGGCGGCCTGGGCGACCTCCAATTCGAGCCCATAACCGCTGACGGCCGCCGCGTCGCTGGCCGCCAGCTCCAACGCCCGTTCGATCTCGTTTTCGTCCAAGTGGATTCGCACGAGCAACTGCATCCACCCGGCGTCTTCCAGGAAGGCCAACAGGGAGGGTTGAATTTCGTCCCAGCGTCCCAATTCCCGGGCCAGACCGCGGAGTTGGGCGTAGGTGTCGAAACTGGGTTGCAGGCGGAAGACCTTCTCAAGAAGTTCCAGCGCGGTGAGTTGCGACTGGCGGTCGGCCTGAAACCTCTCCAGCCAGACACCCAGCGGCTCGTCGTTGCCAATGTCCCAGCGTTTTCTGACCAGGCTTTCGGCCAACTCGGGCCTGCGTAGCCGGACCAGCATGTCGGCCACCTTGACCAGATCGTAGCTATCGGCCTCTTCGGCTTCCTCGGCCGCTTCCTCGAGCCGGCCGCGCTGAACCAGCCGGCGGACAAGATCGAGCGAGCGGCCCGTCTGGCGGCATATCCCGCAGAACGTCTTATGGTCGACCCGGCCCGCCTCGAGGTCCAGCAGCAGGCCACCCAACACGCGCCGCGTCGAGCGGTTGTCGACGCTGGGTAGGAACTCCTGAATCCAATCGGCCACGGCCCGCCGTTCCTTGGTGGTGGCGTGGTTGATAATAAGCGTGGGCACGTCGTGCCGGGCGGTTCCGCGGAAGACGAGGTCGAAGCGGTAGACGTCCAGCAGGGTTCGCAGGATAGAGGTTCGGGCGTCGGGTTCTTCGATCTTGCCGGCCAGGCAGCGCCCCAGCGCTTCGACGCATTCGTTCAATACGTCCAGAAAGCCGATGTGGCGTTCGTCCAGAACTTCGGCCTGCTCGAGCAACTCCTCGGTGATCGCCTGGTAGACCACGGCCGCCGAGCCCAACTCGCGCTGCCGGGCGAAGGCGTCGCCGATCTCCTTGATCGAGAGCAGTTGTTCCAACAGCCGGGTGTGGTCGGGTGTGTCGCCGGCGCGATGCAGTAGCGCGGCCACCTGATGCCGGTACGTTTGCGGGCTGGGATCCGAGCCCGGCACGCCCGGGCTGGGTAGCATGGCCTCGATAATGCTCTCCAGGTCCGGTCGCTGTCGCATCAACTGGCCGACCAGATTGATTAGCTCGCCCCGGCTGCAACGCTCCAGGGCGGTATCGAGTTCCGCGATTTGTGCGAACTGCTCGGGATGCTTTCCCCAGAATATTAGCGTGGCCGCCACGTGCTTGCATCGACCGTCGGTACCCACCGGACAGGTGCAACCGGCATCCATAATGCCGCTGCTACCGAAGGTTATCTGTACCCGATAGGGCGTCGAACTGGAGCCGGCACAGGATGCCTTGATGGCGTGCTTCTGACGACGGGCGTTTGAAACCGCCCCGCTGTCGAAGTACTCCTGCCCTCGTTGCAGATTTCGCTGACCGACCCGGCGTTCAATCTCCGACTCGCGTACCGCTGGAATGGAAGACATACACTCTCTCGTTGTTGACGGCCTACCACGGGCCGGATTCTCACAAATAGTCGCTCGACTAGTCCGAGAAACGGACGGAACAGTCAATTATTCATTATTTCCGACCGCCCGGTGGTAGTTCAAGGCCTTTTGTACTACTAACCTCAAAGATCGTTAAGTTTTTGACAAAGATCGGCGATTAGTGGCGACCGGGTTCTTGCCTGGGTGCGGTAGCACCGGTTTGGTTGGCGGCCCTGCCGCCCCGTGGCAGTTATTGCTCGGAAATCGGGCTCCGCCCTCCAGTGGGCGCCCCCACCGTTGGCGAAAAAGGAGATAATCGCCCGAAAAGGGTTGCGATTCCTCTCCTCGTTCCCATGCTTTGCCTGGGAACGGGCGTTTGGGACGCTTTGCGTCCGTCGGGCCGAGGTTCTAGGGCTAGACCGGATTATTCACGGACCAATCGTAACCCGAAGCGTAAGCGATGGAATCGCAACGGCTTTGCTCGCATTGACTTGGCGTTTGCCAAGACTCGCTGTTTCATCGTACATGTTGCGGGTAGATGACCAAACTCGTTTGGCGTCCCTCGCTTACGCTTCGGGTTACGATCAACTGATGAATAATCCGGACTAGCGGGTCTCGGGGCACTGTTGCTAATCCGCGCACGTGGCTAAACTATCGTCAGTAGCCCTCATTCCCGACGGGGGCCCTCATTCCCGACGGAGTTTCAGCATCATGAGTTCGGAGACGGTGGGAAGACCGATGGAAATCCTCCTGGTCGAGGACGACCTGGAGGACGCCGGTCTGACGATCGAGGCGCTGAAGGCGGGCGGCATTCAGTGCCGGGTGAGCCTGGTCCGCGACGGCGTCGAGGCGATGGAGTTCATGCACAACGAGGGCAAATACGCTCGCGCTCCCCAGCCCGACATCATTCTCTTGGACCTTCAACTTCCCAAAATGGACGGCCGCGAGGTGCTCCAGGAAGTAAGGAAAGACGAAAGCCTGGACCGCGTGCCGGTCGTGGTGCTTACCGCCTCGCGGACGCACCAGGAAATCCTCCGCGGCGAGAACCTGCACGTCGAGAGCTACCTGACCAAGCCCGTCGACGCCGCCGAATTCGTCGCGACCGTAACAGACCTGCGCAAATACCTACTGGCCGACGTGATCGTGCCGCAGTAGGCTGGATGCCACGCTGCCGCGAGCATCCTCCAACGGTAGCTTCTAACGAGGCTCCAACCCCGGATTGCGATTTTCCGTTGGCGGAATTCTCCTAGGTGCCAATCGCACGACTTGGTGACCGCAGGTGGCTTCAATTTTTTTCAGATCCGCACAAATGGCCGCCAAGTCATTACTGAACCTCCGCGCGTGTTCCTCGCGGTGACGGCGCACTTCTTCAACAATTGGATCCTTCATATCTCATCTCCCAAGAGTTCGTCAGGCGAGCATAACTCCGGGCACACATAACCTTCGTTCTCGACAATTTGGCGAATCATCATCCGAGTGAATGGATTGTTGATGTGGCCGAAGTTCCAAGTCACCACAAAGTTGACCCCATTGACTGCCGCAATGGCGATATGCAGAGCATCTTCCGGGTATTCTTCGGGTATGCCTCTCCCTGCAAGTATTCGGTCGGCCAGCGCCTGGGACTCTTTGTCGATCTGGAGTACTGGAAACGGCTTGATTGCGACGAGTCTTTTTCTTGCCTGTTCCGGATCTCCTCTGCTTGCTTCTTGAACTACAAGAGCAGAAACATGTGCATCGAATTCCGTCGGCAAGAACTGCCAGAAGCGTTTTGTTGCCTCCTGGTGCCCGGCAACCATGGGGCTACGGTTGGGTCTGGCAACCAGATAACTGACAACCGTTGTTTCGATGTACACCGTCCGTTTCACGACGATATTTCCTTCATAAGTTCACTTGGAGTTACCGCCTGGCAGCGTCCCTCCTGAAACTCCTGCCGGGCTTCCTGAATGTCTTTGGCCAACTCTGTCCGCCGACGCTCTATCATGCGTCGATGCAGAGTATCAACCAATGTCTCCTGCTCTTCAAGAGACAATCTGTCGGTAGCCTCCAGCAGCTCTCCAAAAGTCATCGCGTCTTTCATGCTTTGCTCCAAAGCTCGGCGGGCCGCGTTGCTCGGTCCAACGGTCGCAGGCACGCCCCTCCCAACGGTCGGGGTCGTTACTATACAAATAAGTATACTCGACGCGGGATAGCTGTCAACAAACAAGTCCTAGCGGGTGCCGAAGGTCGCGTCACATTGCCAAGAGTTGCCGACGGTCACGCACCTTCCGGAACGCCCGCCTCCCCGCAATTCCCGGCAGTGTTGCTGCTCGCTTCAGAATCAGGGGGACTACATTTCCGAGGGCCGGCACAACAGGAAATAGCGCTTAGCAGTACGCCGCAGAAGAACCAGAGTTCTCGATTTCCCGATACGGTGCCGGTGATTTCAGCCTTGGCTGCAAGCAACAAGACGATTGCCAGCAAGACGGTGAGCAGATTTCCGTTACTCGCGGACTCTTCCCGCAAGCGTATCTGCTTCACGGCGTTAAATCCGGCGGCCAGAACCGATACGACAAAGAGCCAGTAGGCCAGAAGAGCACTCGCGCCCGCCTGGCAGAAGAGCGCCAACGAAGTGCTGTGTGTTCTTGCCCTTTCCGATTCGTCATAAGGGAAGGCCAAGCCGTTGCCTAGCGTCCAATGGTCCGAGGCCGCGTTCATCCAATTCCGGAAATGCTCAATTCGGCTCCAAGAGGCCTTCTGGTACGACGTCCAATCGATTGTATCCCTAATGAAGCCGGGGGCCGAACTCCGGCTGAGTATTACGGCAAGAAACAGGGCCAGCGTTAGGAGCACAAACAGCATGAAGGCCAAGCTCTTTGGCTTAACTCTAAGATCACCCCGCGGGAAGTACACGAATTGAATTGCCAAAGGAACCGCGAACAGAAGCAGCAAGGAAGCCCTCGAGCCCGAGGTGACGACGCCTCCCACGAGAAGTACGCATCCGAGCAATGCCGGTACGCGAATCGATTTATTCGAGAAGAACAGGGCCAGAAGCGCTACCGCGCAAAAATATCCCGTGCGGATGCCGATGCTCGGCACAAGTGCTCGGCGGAGGCTGCTGACATTGTGCCCTTGATAAGTGAACCATAGGCTTATCGAAGCGTGAACAATCGCCGCAAACACCCAGACCGCAAGAACCAGCTTGATTCGTCGGGTCGACGAGCAGAAGAGCAGGCCCAAGAAAAACAGCAGAAGATTCCCACCCACATATTGGGTGAAGCAGAGAAGGCTTTTCTGGTCGTAATTCAGCAACAGCGCAAGCGTAAGAATAACGGCCAGATATAGTTGCAGAATACAGGGGCCCACGACGACCGAACGCAGATGACGCATGCCTTCCCGCGCTTGAACGAGGCAAAGCAACAGTAACCCACCGGCAAGAAACTTTCCGAACAGCGTGGCCACGTCCGACCAGGCGGCGGGTTTGTAGAGGAAATAGCTCGCGACATCCGGGAGCAATTTATAGAGGTTGACGGAGTATGCGGCGATCAATGCAACAACCAGCAATGCCGCATATCCGTCCTTCTTGCAGTCTTGCTCGGATACGGACCGCAAGTCGACCAGGGGAATTGTGTCTAAATTGGCCATTATTCCTTTCGGCCGCGCCATCCCAAGGTAGATTCGAGACCCAATTGCTCGGCCCTCTCCACAGCCGATCCTCGTCTCCCCACGAACCATGCCGGGGAACAGTAAAACCGCGGCCTCCACGCCTATCGTGAAGGCCGCGGTTGGTTGTGCTGTCGCCGTGTGAGGGCCGCGGTACGACTCGATCGATTCCGCTTAAGAAACTTCCGACCACTCGCCGGGGATGGGCACCGGGTAGTAGCCTTCGGCGTCGGGCAGGACCGGGGGCTTGCTGTCGTAGTTCAACTCGTCGATGTTGCCCGGGTAGAGTTGGAACGTCGAGTTCATCATCTCGTCCCAGGTGATCCGTTTGCCCGAGTGAACGGCCGCCCGACCCATCAGGTCGGCGCAGTTCGACAGGGCCGCCCGTTTGGCTTCGTTCTGCGGCTTGTCCTCGCGGATGTTTTTCAAGAGCATGTTCCATTCGGCGTCCCAGGGGTTGTACTGTTCCTTAGGCGCTTCCCAAACGATGTTGTCCTTGGCGATCCGCTGGTCCTTGTAGATTCGGGTTGTTCCCGCGTGGATGTTACCGGAGAACTGTGCGGCGCACTTGGTGCCGTGGACGTAAGTAGCGAACTCCTTGAAGCTGTGCCCACCCGTCCAGCGAACGCCGTCGTAGGCCTTGGCACCGTTGGGGAAGGTCCACTCGATGGTGATCGAGTCGAAGCCCTGAGCATGATTTCTGACCTTGGCCGCCCGACCGCCGATGCCCTGCGCCTCCACCGGCCAATCGTCCATCAGCCAGCAGAGTTCGTCGATCTGGTGGATGTTCATCTCGGCGAACAGGCCGCCGGAAACCCAGAAGAAGCGGGTGAAGTTGCGAATCTGCCAGAGCAATTCGTCGTAGCCCTCCGGCTTCTTGCCCATGCCGCCGACCGGATGGATTCGATAGGCGCGGGCCAGGAGGATGTCGCCCAGTTCGCCGTCCTTGATCCGCTTGATAAGTTCATGGCGGTTGACCGAGTGGCGGCACTGCAACCCGGCCGCTACCTTGACGTTATTCTTGTCGGCCAACTCGGCCACGCCGAGCATCCGTCGGATGGCTGGCCCGTCGGGGCAGAACGACTTCTCCATGAAGACGTTCACGCCCTTCTTCACGGCGTACTCAGCCTGAGTCGCGCGGAAGTAGGCGAAGTTGGTTACCATGGCCACGTCACTCGAACCAAGGCAATCGATGGCCTTCTTGTAGGCATCGAAACCGACAAACTGACGATCCTTCGGCACGTCGACCCGATCGCCAAACGCCTTCTTGAGCCGCTTGTGGGCGCCCGTCAGCCGATCCTCGACAACGTCGGCCATGGCGACCAGCTTAACCGGCCCGTGCGGCGAGTTCATGGCGTTGCCAACGGCCCCGCAACCGCGTCCGCCGCAGCCGATCAGTGCCAGCTTGATTGTGTTGTCTTCCGCCGCATGTACCATCGGGATGGCCACGCCCGCCAACGCGGAAGCCGCGGCAACCTTTCCGCCAACCGCCAGAAAATCGCGGCGCGAGGGCTTGTTCGACTTGATGGGCGACGACTTCGCTTCATTTGTCATGGTATCTGAATCTCCTGTTAGCCAACGTGGATGTGACATGGTGGACTGGGAACGATAGACTGGAAACGATGGACTGGAAACAGTGGACTAGATATGTGCGTCCGGCTGAAACCACTCCAGGTAGGCTATGTCATCATTGTTCCCGACGCAACGACTGTTTGTCAATAGTATTCCGGAAATCCCCCTCACGACGGGTGTCGGACACACCTCCTTCTCTTCCCAATACACGGTTGGGTCATCGGTTGACCCAACTACACCTTAATGAACGATTCCTTTCGGTACATCCAGAACAGGATCAGCCAGATGACGATGAAGGCGGCCAGGGCCTGAACGAAGTCGTTCCATGGTCCTACCCATCTGGCCAGACCGCCGACGAAAACGTTGCCAATATGGCGAAAGTCGAACAAGTGGGCGGCCATGTAGACCGCGATGGAGTTGCTGCCGATCACAATGAATCCGAACGCCCACTTGCGAAAACCCCAGATATCGGCAACCAGATAGAACAAGGCCAAGAGCCCCAAGCTGAGTCCGCCCACCCAAAGCACCCAGGAGCCGGACCATATCTCGGCGATGATTGGAAACCAATTGCTCCACAACAGGCTCAATGACACGCACGCCACGGCCGCCCCGACGAGCCATCCGAATTTGGCTATTGGGCTCCGATCCGACTTCAACAGCCCTCCGGCCAGGGAGCCCAGCAACACCGTGCAACTGGTGGCAAGCGGCAAGGTAATCACCCAGGTCCAGTGCCAGGCCAGCGGTCGGAATCGGCCCAGGACAAGATCGTCAACATACCGGGCCACGTTCACTTCCGGCATGAGGATGCCGGCGCCATGTCCCGGCACGGGCACCAGGGCCATTATGGCCCAGTAGCCGAGCAGCAGGACGACCAGCGCCGCGAACTGCCCCCGGATATTGAAGTTCAACATGATCAGCGAGGTGACCAAATAGCCGATGCCAATCTGTTGAAGTACGTTATTGCAGATGTAGAACTTCGACAGGTCGAAGGCGAGCAGGTGCCCACCCGCGATCATCCCCAATATAAACAGAATCACCGTTCGCCGGACAACGTGAGTATACAACTCGCTCTTCGAGTCGCCGCGCTCGATACGTTTGCCGAACGAATAGGGCATTGCCGCGCCGACGATGAAAATGAACAGCGGCATGAACAGGTCCTTGAAATGAAACCCGTCGCCCCAATGCGAGTAGCGCAACTGTTCCAGGAGCGCCTTTGCCACCGGATGGTCGGACATGGCAAACAGCGAGCGTAGTATACCCGCGTTGCCGATCGCTCCACCGGCGATAAGCAGGAACATGGTAAAGCCGCGCAGTGCGTCGAGCGAGACTAGTCGTTTTTGGGCCGCATAACCATCCGCCACAATCGCGCCTCCAATCGCGTTTCCCGGTAACCGTTCACGAGGAGACTATCCCCCCTTTGTCGCCATTATCCCCCTTCGTCTCCCAGCCCGCAACCGAAAGGAATCCACTTGTTCCATATTCGATATTCAGCCCGACAAAGAGAAGGCTCATCCCGCTATCCAAATCCGTGCTTATCCGTGTTTCATCCGTGGCCTGATTTCTTCGTCCCAACACCGATCGTGAACACTCACAACCAGCGCTTGAGAAACTTTAGGCCGCTTTCGACCCGCGTCTCGTGGCCGCCTTCGTGAAGGTCCATCTCGATCCGCTCGCCGATGCCCAGCTTCTTGTAGTGCTCGCGCGAGACCTCGAACTCCTCGACCACTTGCGGCCAGTGGGCGATCCGGTCGAGCTTGCCGGTTTGGATCATCAGCGGCCGTGGGCAGATCAGGCTGACCACGTCCGAATCGGTGAACTCGACCAGCCAGCCGTCGTGGAAGGCGTGCTCCTCCTTGGTTTCCAGGAAGCAACTGTAGCGCGGGTCGGGGATGGCCATCTTGTTGCGGCGGTGGTTGAAGAAGGCCGCGATGATGGCCACCTTGATCCGCGGCTCCAGCGGCGTCCAGAACAGCGTCATCTGCCCGCCACGCGACAAGCCCCAGATGCCGACCCGCTCGGCGTCGATTCGGGGATCCTTCAGCACCTCGTCCAACAACCGCTGGATGCGGGAAAGTTCGACGCCGGGCAGGCTGGTGTCGGCCAGCCGGCAGAGCCGTTCGATCCGGTTAACCCGCTCGGCCGAGCGAAGGTCCATCGGCGCCAGCACGGCGAAGCCAGCCTTGACCATCTCGCTGCCGTAGTTATTGTAGAGCCCCGGCTCGGGCAACCCGAAAACCAACTCCGGATAGCTACCCAGCCCGTGCTGCGCGATTACCAGCGGCACCGGCTTATCGGGCGTGGCACTCGTGGGCACGACCAGAATCGCCTCGGCCGCCAGCGGTCCCAGCGGCAGCGTGATCCACTCGGCTCCCAACTCGGCCAGCAACGGAAATGGCCGCCGCTTCAGCTCGCCCGACTTCTTCAACTCCGGCGGGTTGAACACCTTCAGCCATCGGGCCCGATTCGGCTCGACGCTTTTCAAGAACGCCGGCACGCTCGAATAATCCCGATGCCACAACTTCTCGGCCCTGCCCGGATACTCACGCACCAGCCAATCTTGCAGATAGCTCTCCAGCCCGGCCGCGTAAGCGTCCGTCCGCGCCTCCTCAAACTCCTTCAAGTTCTCCCGTGTCGGCAACTCCTGCCCCGCCGCCGTAGCCCAGCCGGCCAGTCCAACGACCGTGGAAAGGATCAGCGTAAATCGATTGCTTAACATGGTTTGCCTCCGAGTTGACATTTGCGTGTACATTTCCAGCATTGCCGCATGTTATCTAACAAGACCACCCCAAGCAATAGACGGGCAACACAGAGACGTTTAGCCGGCGGGCTTGCCCGATTTTCCGCAGGTTGTTTTTTCTGCTAGCACGATGGGGGTTGGAAACTGGGCGGCCGGGGTGGAAACTGTTGAAAATCCGATAAATGTTAAAATAGGTAATCTTGCGCTCTGGGGCGTTTTGCGGCATAATGGGCCGCATGAGTCTTCGATGGCTGGGAAATACGAATGCGGCCGAGG
>CAZDHN010000044.1:0-16708 GCA_964505115.1 uncultured Planctomycetaceae bacterium | reverse complement strand
GACGCCGTGGTCATAAGCAGAAGGCTCACGCCAAAAGAAAAGCCTCTGCACCGCGGATCGCCTTGATCGCGCGCCGTTTGTTCTTCCCGAGGAGTTGGCATACACACCGCATTTGACTCGCCTTAGGAGCGTTGAATTGTACGATACACTGTTGGACGACTTAGAAGATCACACGACTTCGCGTTCGGAAGATACCGAAGCGGTTGAAGTGGAAGAGAAGTCGGAGGAGTCGGCCGAGTTCGAGGAGGAGACGGACGGCGCCTTCCCCACGGCGGACGACGATAGCGATAAGAACGCCCAAGCTAGCACAACCGCGGAAGATTTTCTCGCCGCGAAAGATGGCGAATCGTGGTCGGATGATCCGGTCCGGATGTATCTGACCCAAATGGGTGAAATCCCCCTGTTGAAGCGGCAGGAGGAAATCGCCCTGGCCAAGCGAATCGAAGTGACCAGGGCCAAGTTCCGCTGCAAGGTGCTGGAATGCGATTACGTCATGCAATCGGCATTTCGCGTTCTGCGCCGCGTTCACGAGGGCGAGTTGCCCTTCGACCGCACCGTGCAGGTCTCGGTGACCGACCGGCTGGAGAAGGAGCAGATTCTCGGCCGGCTGCCGCACAACCTGAAAACGCTGGGCGTGCTCTTAAAGCGCAACCGGCGCGACTACCAGATAGCCACCAGCCGCTCGCGCCCGATGGCCGAACGCCGCAAGGCTTGGCATCGACTAGGTTACCGGCGCCGCAGGGCCGTCCAATTGGTCGAAGAACTGGGGCTTCGGACCCAACGCATCGAGCCGATGATTCGCAACCTCGAGGAATTCAGCCGCCGGGTTGATGAACTCAAGGCCCGGATCGACGACCACCGCAAGAACCGTAGGTCGGCTGAGCATCGCGAGCCCTGGCTGATGGAGTTCCGCAGCATCCTCCGCGCTACGCAAGAGACGCCCACTAGCCTGAGGAATCGCGTCGCCTACCTGAAATCGGTTCACGCCCATTATCAGGAAGCCAAGCGAGGGCTGTCGGAAGGAAACTTGCGGTTGGTGGTCTCCATCGCCAAGAAGTACCGCAACCGGGGGCTGAGCTTCCTCGACCTGATTCAGGAAGGCAACGCCGGCCTGATGCGGGCGGTCGATAAGTTCGAGTATCGCCGAGGATTCAAGTTCTGCACCTATGCCACCTGGTGGATTCGGCAGGCGATTACCCGGGCGGTGGCCGATCAGAGCCGCACCATCCGGATTCCGGTGCACATGGTCGAAACGATGTCGCGCGTGCGGAACGTCTCCCGCAAATTGTTGCAGGAGTTGGGACGCGAGCCGACCATCGAAGAGACCGCCCGTGCCAGCGAAACCTGCATTGACGAGACGCGTCGCGTGTTGGCGATGAGCCGCTATCCGATCAGTCTTGATCGGCCGGTGGGCAACAGCGAGGACAGCCATTTCGGCGACCTCCTGCCCGACGGCGGCGCCCGAAGCCCGGCTGTCGGCGCGGCCCAGGAGATGCTCCGCAGCCGGATATCCAAGGTGCTCAAGACGCTCAGCTACCGCGAGCGGGAAATCATCAAGCTCCGCTACGGCCTGGGCGACGGCTACAGCTACACTTTGGAAGAGGTGGGCCACATCTTTAAGGTGACCCGCGAGCGTATCCGCCAAATCGAGGCCAAGGCCGTCCGCAAGCTGCAGCAACCCAGCCGCAGCCAGGACCTGGTCGGGTTCCTCGACTAAGCCGGATGCAAGACAAGCAGATTCCGTAGTGTTTTGGCGTGCGAGTGGGATGCCACGGCATCCTTTCTCGCACGCGCGGGGGAGGTCGACCGTGAATCGCAGACTCAAGGCAGTCTATCGTGATGGGGCTTTCGTCCCTAGTGCCCCTTGCGAGCTTCCAGAGGAAGCGGAAGTGGAACTGCTTGTTCAGGGCCCATGGCTTTCGCATCCCCGCGTAACCGATCCCGCTGAAAGGTCTCAAATCCTGGCGGGTCTAGTGGACCGCATGCGGGAGAACTCCTTGCCCGCCGAGGCCCCTCGGTTCACGCGAGAGGAACTCCATGAACGCCGTTGACACGAACGTGCTGTTCTACGCACACGATGACCGGGAGCCCAAAAAGCAGACCATTGCCCAGTCGTTGATCCGTTCACTTGTCGACGGCGTGCTTCTATGGCAGGTTGCTTGCGAGTACCTATCGGCAAGCCGGAAGCTGGAGCACTTCGGGTATTCGCGCGAGTTGGCCTGGCAAGACATTCAAGATCTGCGACTCGTTTGGAGCACGCTGTTGCCGAACTGGGACGCGCTTGATCGGGCGCACGAGTTGATGTCGCGGTTCAGTTTCTCGCATTGGGATGCCATGATCCTCGGAGCGTGTTTGGAAGCCGGTGTCCAACGATTGTACACGGAAGATTTCGACGCGTATCCCAACGTCGATGGCCTTCAGATACTCAACCCATTTCAAGCCGTGTCCTAGTCGGCCGTTCTTCATTCCGCTAGCCCCGTCCCGTTAGCCCCGTCGCCTGCGACGGGCGGAATAAGAGTAACCGAAGCTTCCCGTTTACCGGTCGCAGGCGACCGGGCTAACCTCTTGTGGTAGCTGAATTCGCAAGAATTCAGACAGATCTACGCCACGGGCTGAATTCTTGCGAATCCAGCTACAATCAGGCGGCCCTGCCGCCGTTAGGGCACGGTGTTGTCGGTGCCTTCCAATTCGTTCAGGGCCCGGTTGATTACGCGGACCCGGTACTTGCCACGCGAGTTGAACCCGTCCTGATACTCTAATCCCTGGCGCATCTGCTCGATGACGGGCCGCGCCTGCTCGTCGATTTCGTCCAGCACGATGGCCGCGTGCAGCCGTTCCCACTGCGTGCCTCGGGTCAGTTCCCGGATCAGAACCGGCAGCGCGTCATCCGGCATGTTGAACCGGCACAGGGCCCGGGAAGCTGCCGTCCGAACGGCCGACGATTCGTCGCTCAGCGCGGCCTTCATCAACTCCACCGCCTCAGCCTTGGCCGGCGCGCCGATGTTGCCGATGCCCGTGGCCGCCCAGTAGCGAACCGCGCTATCCGCCGCCTTGGTGCCCTTTAGCAACCGAGGAAGCGATTCGACGCCCTCGGAGGCCGCCGCGGCAATCGCCCCGATCTGGGCCACCAGCTTGTCCGAACCCGGCTGACGGAGTATTTCGTACTCCGCCGCCAGCACCTTCCGGCGTTCCGTGAGGATGGGCTCCGGGATCAGTCCCAGGTCGCGTGTCTCTTGGACCCAGGCCAGATGCGCCCGGCGCATGCGCTTTAGCACGTCGGCATGGGACGGATCGGCCGCCAGGTTGTTGATCTCGTGGGGATCGGCATTGCAGTCGTAGAGTTCCTCCACCGGCTTGCGTTTGGAGAAATAGAATTCCGCTTCCGGCGGAAGCTCGCCCGCCTCGTGCAGACGACGCAGCTCGCGCATCGTCGCGCCTTTCTCCGGCGTGTTCATGTACTGGTAGAACGTCTTCAACGGTTCGTAATTGCGGATGTAGCGAAATTGCCCGTCGCGAACCGCGCGGATAATGTCGTATCGCTCGTCCATCCGATCCCGCGCGCCGTAGACATAATCTCGCGGCGTGGGCAGATTCGCGCCCAAAAACGGCCGCCCCTGCACATAGCCGGGAATCGCCACGCCCGCCAGATTCAGAACCGTCAGCCCAAAATCAATCGAGCTAACCAACCGGTCGCTCGTCTCCCCGGGCCGGCCCTGGCCGCCCGTCCTGAGCGCCTTGGGGATGCGTACGATCAGCGGCACGCGCGTGCCCGAATCGTACAACCAGCGCTTCGCCCGCGGCAGCCCGACCCCGTGGTCCGACCAGAACATGATGATCGTCTTCTCGTAGAGCCCGTCTTCCTTGAGTTGGTCGATCAGCTTGCCGGCCCAGGCGTCCATGGCCGTGATCAGCTCGTAGTTCCGTTTCCAGTCCTCGCGGGTGACGGGCGTGTCGGGGTAGTAGGGCGGGAAGCTGTCCAGCTTGGCCGGGTCCTGCCGCTGCTGGGGCGTCAAATCCTTGGTCACCTTCTTATACTTGCTCTCCGAGGCGATCCCGCTTTCGTGGCAGCCCAAGAAATTGAACACGGAGAAGAACGGCTGGTTCTTGTCCTCCCGCCGCCGCCAGTGCGCGTTGCGGCTCGATTCGTCCCAGACACCCTTCGGCGTCTTGAACTGATAATCCTGCTTAGAGTTGTTCGACGTATAATAGCCCGCCTCGCGCAGGTAGCTCGGGAACGGCCTGATCCGCTCGGGCAGTTGGGCCGTGCACCTCATGTGGTGAGTACCCAGCGTCGTCTGATACACGCCCGTGATAATCCCACTCCGACATGGCGCACAAACCCCGGCCGTCGTAAAGGCGTGCGTATATCGAACCCCCTCGCCCGCCAGCCTATCCAAACACGGCGTAATCGCCTGTCGATCCCCAAAACATCCCAAGTGCGCGTTAATATCCTCGGCCGAGAGCCAAAGGATGTTGGGCAGTTCCTTCGCATCGGCCGGGGCGAGCAAGATCAAAACAACGGCAGCCAGTAACGCGAGTCGGGCGATGCACATTAGCCGCAATGCAGAGAGACGTGATTGCGGGGTCCAGGATTGTGATGGCGGGATTCGGTCCATTGGTGTGCTTTCAGGTTAAGGTGTGGTGGAACGTTCACGATCACCGGGTTGCCGCCAGTGATGTCTGTTTTAGCTTGTAGTCGGAGGGCGACTCCGCTGGATCATTTCGTTTCGATCGCGTGATCCTCTCACGGAGGCACCCTTCGTGGATCGAACTTGTTTATAGGTAGTTTCTGCCCATCACCTGTAGGCGGCACATCTGCGGCGGAGCCAATAGCAGCCGGCGTATGCTGCAAATCTTGGTCGGCCAATTCAAAGTGTTGTGTTGAGGAACTTGTGGAGCTTCCTACAGGTTCCGTCGTAGGATAGTTGTGCAGCCTCTGAGTGGAGGTGCCGGCAGCAGGCCCCCCCTTCTTCATCAACATTTCGCCGGAGGTTCTCCGCCGGTGGAACTTCGTATTCGTCAAACGTGCTGACGGAACGAATGATCTCGCCACCCAGCAACCAAAGGTTGTCCATGTGCTTCCGAATCGTCTTCTCCTTCAACCCGCGAGAAATGAGGTGCACTACGAATGGGCGCATCTCGTCGAGTATGCCCTGGCCGTATGGGATGTCCCGTCCGACCCCGTGCCAGCGGTCGGGCCACTCGGGAAAGTCGGGACAGATGTCTTCAGGTGTTTCCATCATTCTTCTGGCCAACGAATGGCGTCTTATCGCTTGTCGCGTGGCGACGGGCGACAAAATCTGGTTGAACTGAGCCGCGGAGCGTCCGCGGGCATCTGTTGGGGATTGTATCAGAGGGGCGGACGGCTGGGTAGCGTTTTGGCAGGCGGTGGGCGGACGAAATTCGGCGGCGGAGTCGTGCCGGCAGAATGCCAGAACGCATATCTAGCGCGCCGGGAATATGTGGATTCGGGCCGCCGTGAATATTCGGTCGGAAGCGGGGCGGGTGGGCTGGAATGTGGAGGCAAAGGGGGCAGAAGGAACGCCAAGACGTAAGGGGAACACTGATCTTCACTAATCTTCGCTGATTGTTTTGATTAGCGTCGATCAGAGAGGATTATTAGCGGACCAATCGTAACCCGAAGCGTAAGCGAGGGCCGGACGACGGCTTCTCTCGAATCGGCTGGGAACTGGCCACGACACACTGGTTCATCGCGCGTGTAGTGGGTAGAGAACCAAACTCGCTTGGCTGCCCTCGCTGACGCTCGGGTTACGATTACCACGACATCGCTTCTCCGACAATCCCTCCTTCAGTCGGGTGGCCAAAAGTTGTGCTTGAAATTTGGGCGGGACTTGGTACGCTTGTACACTACGCGACGGTTGGCACCCGACGCTGGTCTTTGATAATTCGGAAGCGTACGCCGGTGGCGTCCGCAGGAAGGTCATAGACAGGATTGACAAGATTGACAGGATGAATGTTTGCGGGCGGATCCTTATCTTGTCAATTCTGTTAATCATGTCGAAAACCCTTTTCGAAGCTACAGCGGAACGAGAAGCGGTTGAAAAGTATTCGAGGGGAGTGGCGCGGCGTAAGCTCCGCGAAGGGAAGGATTTGGGTCGCTGTCTTGACCAGTTTGATGGGCATTATTGGGAAAAAGGCCGTCCAACAATTCAAAACCCTTGCGGGGCAAGTGGTTACGAACGGAAATCGGCGGGAAAGCCGGCCGACTCGACCGCCCATTTCGGCATGCGACGGGAAGCGAGACGTGGTCGAACTCCGTTGACCGGCAAGAGCTTACGGCAAGCGGCCGACAGTCGTGGGAATTGTTGATCGCTTGAAGGGGGCTATCAAAAATTGCGGTGAACGGGCGAAAACACCGGGAAAACCAGTGTCGCACGGCGTCATGGCATCCTGCGCGGTGGATGAACAATAACTGGTCGAGTATAATGGTTGCTGAAGCTTCTGAATTCACGCCAACGGAGTCCCCTGCACCACGGGAGTAGAGCCATCATGACCAACCGCATTCGAGTATCGCTCGTTCTAACGATAGCCCTTGCCTTGAGCGTCTTCTGTCAGGACGCACTTCGAGCGGGCGAACGTACCAAGGTGATGGTCACCAGTTCGGCCGATGGCAGCGAACAGCCGTGCTACGTCATTCTACCTGATGGATTCGACCCGGCTGCCGGGCCGGTGCCGCTGTTGGTTGCCTTGCACACCTGGAGCGGCGGTGGCGAGCAGCGACACAAGGCAATGGAGGCGGAAGCCGAGAAACGCGGATGGGTTTATCTCTTCCCGCATTTCCGCGGCCGAAACGATAACCCGGACGCCTGCGGCTCGCTCAAAGCCCAGCAGGATATTTTGGACGCGACCGATTGGGCCCTCGAGCATTATCCGATCGACCGGCGGCGGATCTACCTGACCGGCCCGTCGGGCGGTGGCCACATGGCGATGCTGATGGCCGGCCGTCATCCGAAGCGCTGGACGGCCGTAAGCGCCTGGGTCGGCATCAGCGACCTGGCCGCCTGGGAAGCCCGGCATCACAAGGCCCGCTACGGCGAGATGGTCCGCAAAAGCTGCGGCGGCGCGCCCGGCGAGAGCGAAGAAGTCGACGCACAATATCGTGCCCGTTCGCCGCTGACGTGGCTTGATCGGGCGGTCGACCTGCCGTTGGACCTGGCGGCCGGCGTTCACGACGGACACAAAGGTTCCGTGCCTGTACGCCACACGCTCGATGCCTTCAACGCAGTGGCCAAGGCCCAAGGCGCGAAGACGGTCAGCGAGGCCCAGATCGTGCAAATCAGCCGTCCCGACGGTCGGCTGGATAAGCCCGAACCCAGCGATCTGAAGCAGGAGCCCGACTACGGTCGAGCCATCTACCTTCGCCGCACGGCGGGCAAGTCCCGGGTGACGATCTTCGAAGGCGGCCACGAGCGCCTCGACAAAGCGGCCGCCGACTGGCTCGCCCGACAGGTCGCACCGGTGCCCGGCCAGTGACGCATTCGCGGAAACCCGTAGCTGAACTCGCAAGAGTTCAGATCAAGTCCCACTGACAGTCTGAATTCTTGCGAATTCAGCTACAGACCGGTCCCCTGCCAGTGAATCCAGCCCGCCGCGCCGATTTTTTTCGCCGCTCCCTTTGACAAGCCGGGCGCGTTCTGCTAAACTCAGCCCATAAGACAGTGCGTTGGTGGTCGGCCACTTTGCTTGAGTGGTCGACAAACAGGGAACTCCGGTGCAATTCCGGGACGGCCCCGCCGCTGTAACCGAGTGCTAGGAGGATAGACCCAGTCTTTTTAAGGCCATTGTCGCGGGCGACCCGTGGTCGCCAAGACGAGAAGGCCGGGTGTATGCCAGCTCGGGAGTCAGAAGACCTACCATCGCTTTACTAGTGGCCATCCGCGAGGGACGGATGCCGCGAGTTTGTTGTCCCCATAGCCCTGGTGGTTACTTGATCGCTCGCATGACGCGCGCCGATTGCGCGCCTCTCGAAGTGGTCTCTCCAGACTGAATTGACCGAGTCGCCATAGCCGCGGGCGGAAGCCGGCGGTTTGTAGCGCGCTGCCAGCCCGCATGTCAACCGTCGGCTCCCGCTGACGGCTATGGGGGCTGTCGGCCTATTGTGGTCGGTTCAGCGCTGAAAGACACGAGAGCGGCAAGTCTACCCGCCTACAATTCCAATGCTCCGTCATAAGGCAAACACAACGGCTATCGTCCGGCGCGGTTTTGATCCGCAAAGGTCCACCTTTAGCCGGTCCCGGCGCGGTTTTGATCCGCAGAGGTCCACCTTTAGCCGGCCCCGGCGCGGTTTCACGCTCGTCGAGCTACTGGTGGTGATTACGATCATCGGCCTCTTGATTGCGTTGTTGCTACCGGCCGTCCAGGCGGCCCGCGAGGCGGCGCGGCGGATGTCCTGCTCGAACAACCTTCGGCAGATGGGCATCGGGCTGCACGGCTACCATGCCGCTCATCGTTGCTTTC
The DNA here is from genome assembly GCA_964505115.1 of uncultured Planctomycetaceae bacterium. GTDB lineage: Bacteria > Planctomycetota > Planctomycetia > Pirellulales > Thermoguttaceae > CAZDHN01. The sequence goes on along the minus strand of CAZDHN010000044.1, from coordinate 8,230 downwards.
CGCCGGGCTGCATCGAGTTTCGGCCCCATCCCAGCCTAGTGGATAAGCGACAATTTGCGTGGTCGGCCCTGTTGCTGGACTTTGTCGAGCAAGGCCCGCTCCACGACAAGATCGACTTCGGCAAGCCGTTCGACAATTCGAAAAACGACGAAGCAGCGGCAGCAGTGCTCTCGATCTACATTTGCCCCAGCACGCCACGCAGTTCCACGCTCGTCGATGGCCGCGGTGTCTGTGACTACGGGGGTATTTTTGGCGAGCGGATTCAATTCCCCGGCGAGCCGGCCCGGCAAAACAATCCGCCGAAGGGCGTGATGCTCTACGATACTCCGGTAGCCATTCGCGACATCACCGACGGCACGTCCAGCACCTTGATTATCTCGGAGGACTCCGCCTGGGTGGACGGGCAATGGATCAACGGTCGCAACATTTTTGATCAGGCGTACGCCATCAATTTTGATACGCCACCCGGCACAATGAGGGAAAACGAGATCCGTAGCGAGCACCCGGGCGGGGCCAACGGCCTGCTGTGCGACGGGTCGGTTCGCTTCCTGAGCGAGAGCCTGGATTGCAAGACTCTGGCCGCGATTTGCAGCCGTGCCGGAGGCGAGGTGGTTGGCGAATTCTAGGCGGGAGCTTTGCGCGGTTGGTCAGTGAAGACGTAAACGGATAACTTACATCAGTTCGGAGTTACTTTCTTCGAGGAGATGCTTCCATGAAATGTAGTATGTTGAAAACCATCGCTTTGGGAACGCTGGCGTGCTGTTACGCCACGGTGGCGGTGGCCACCACGGTCGACTTCGAGCTCTTCAGCGTGGCCGACGACCCGAGTGCCTACCCCTTGGCGGCCGAGAGCAATTACAACGGTTTCGACTCCCAGCCCTACCAAGCCGGAGTCCATGAGGTGAACGACGCCGAAGATCACCCCTTCGTTGCCGGCGGCGTAACCTTAGAAGTCACGCACGAGGTCGGAGCCTTCCAGGGATGGCCCTACACTTCGTGGGAAGGTTGGGCCGTTTCCAATCGTACCGACGCGGCCTCGCCGGGTGACTTCTCCAATGCATTCAACTCCGCCGCCGGCGGTGGGCTGGGTGGCTCGGAAAACTACGCCGTGGCCTACCTTGGCGCCTACGCAACCAACCAGTATCGGCGTATCGATGCGCTCGAAAGCGCCTATTTCACAAACACAACCTGGGCAGCCACCTCAATGCTCAGCGGCGACCAGTTCGCCAAGAGGTTCGGCTACCAGGACAATCAAGGTGACCCGGTGTCCGATGGTTCCTGGCCCGACTGGTTCCTGCTGACGATCACCGGTATCGACGCGGGCGGAGACCCAATTGCCGCCAATCCGGTCGAGTTCTATCTGGCCGACTATCGCTTCGGCGATAACGGGTTGGACTACATCGTCACCGATTGGATCGAGGTCGACTTGTCCAGCCTGTCGGATGCCGACGAGTTGGAATTCACACTCACCTCATCGGATCCCGATGCCTGGGGCGGGTACAACACGCCGCTCTACTTCGCCATGGATGGTCTTCAGGTGGGTGCCGGCGTGCCCGAGCCGACATCGGTGGCGCTGGCGATTCTCGGCGTGTCGCTTCTGTTGTTCGGATGCAGGCGACGATGTCGCGGGGCGTAGGCGTGCGACGTGATCTTGTCAAGGAGGATAGATCGGATATGTCGGGTTACGTTCACGTCTACACGGGCGATGGGAAGGGTAAGACCACGGCTGCCTTGGGGTTGACGCTTCGGGCGGTCGGGGCCGGGTGGAAGGTTTTCATCGGGCAGTTCGCCAAGGGCATGCTCTACAGCGAACTGGCCGCCCTGGAACGGTTCGCCGACCTGATCGCCATCCGACAGTTCGGCAGAACCCGCTTCGTCGACCGCCAGCCAAAAGACGCCGACATCGAGTGTGCCGCGCGGGGACTGATTGAATGCCGCGCGGCGCTCACCTCGGGCGACTACCCGCTGGTCGTGCTCGACGAAGCGAACGTGGCCGCCGCGCTGCGGTTGTTCTCGGTCGACGAACTGGTCGACCTGATCGACGCCAAGCCCGACCACGTCGAACTGGTCATCACCGGCCGTTGGGCCCACTACCGGGTAATCAACCGTGCCGATCTGGTCACCGAGATGCGCGAAGTAAAACACTACTACCGCCAAGGCGTACTCGCCCGAACGGGCATCGAGAAGTAGTGCGACACGCGGGCCGAATATAGCGATTGGGAGCAAGAATCCGCCGGCAATCCGCGCGAAATGTGCGTGGGCAAGGCAATTGTTGGACGCATGCTTCACCTGTCCAACAATTCCAAGCTCTTGCCTCTTGCGGCTGCAAATTCCTTGCGCTCGCAAGCTCACAACTCACCGAATTATCAAAGAACGAAACAGCGCCGGCATGCTATGCCCGTAGACACGAACATAGCAGATTGCGTGGCCCAATTTCAAGATAAAAACGCCTGAGTCCCCGAGAAACAGCCCGTCTCTCGATCACCCAATAGCCGTCGGCGGGAGCCGGCGGTTCAGAGGCGAGACTTACACCGGTCGCCGGTTGATCGTGGTTCATGCCAACCGTCGGCTTCCGCCTACGGCTATTGGCCATGCGACTCACTTCGCCCAGCGGCCCTCCAAACCAGCCGATACCCGGCCATGCGGACGACCGCCAGCGAGGCGATGAGCAGGACGACATGGAATAGGGAGAATTGCGCGGTTGTCCAATCGCGACCTTCCAACCCCATCCACCCGACAGTCGTCGCCACGGTGGTCAGGCAGAGTGTTGCCAGCCGGAGTCCCAATCGTCGTGTACCCAGCGCGGTCCACAGGGCCGCCAAGGTGACGGTGGCGAAGCCGATCTGCATGAGCAAATGGCCCAAGTCAAATGATGCCCGGAGTGTTTGCGCGAGGAGGCGCAAATAGGGCATTCGCAACGTTGCCAGCGTGATTGCCAGCGCGGTCGTCCAACCCAGCATCTGGCGGATGGAGAACTGGAACTGACGATGACCATCGGCAGTGGACCTAACCGCGTTGGGTTGCCAAACCGCCATCAGTTGCCCACCGGTCACGCGGAGCACCAGCGAAGCGGCGGCCGCGACACCCATTTGTGACACCAGAACGGAGGTGGTTGATATCGCGAAAAAGGGGTTGAATTCGTGGTACCGCGTCCCGAACGGCAGCATCACGCTCCAGAAGGCCGCACCCAGTATAGTGCCTATCCACCTCAGCCAAACCGCACCACCCCCCATCACCATCCACACTGCCAGCAGGCTCATTTGGCTGAAGGCCAGTGCCAAGAGGCCCAGGGCCGCCGGACTCAAATGCCACGCGAGAGTCGCGCTGAACACCCTAAGCACAACAAGATCAACCAGCACGCTGGCCGCCACCAGCAGGCCGATTAGCAGTCGGGCGTGTTGCTTGGTAGGGGTCATTCGGTGTTCTTCCTTCGGCTTTTCGGGCGGCCGATACGCCCGTTCATTCTAACACCAAGCGGCCTACCGCAATTCCGCAAGTCTTGCCTCAATGTCGTCAGCGGGCGTGAAGCACCATGTCTTGCCCATCTTTCGGCGATCGAGCAGGCCCATCTCACAAAGGCCGTGTAAGTCGGTACGCGCTGTTTGGTGAGCTACGTTGTGGCTGACGCCGTGCGACTTGATCGTGTAGCGATAGCCCGCGTGTCGGAGCGCATGGGCAACGAGGGCACGCTGTCGATGATTGAGCACGGCGATCGCTCGCATCTTGCTCTGGAGCAACTGCAACTGGTCCGCCTTGCGTTTGAGGTACTTGTGAAGTTCGTCGATTGCCCGCCGGAGTACGTCCAGATGGTACAGAATGAAGTATGTGAGATCGTTCTCGTCGCTCTCGGTATACAAGAAAGCACGTCCATACTTGGATGGCCCCTTGTGAATGATGCTGGATATTGAGATGTACTCGCACAGCCAGTACCCGTGACGAAGCATCGACCAGTAGAAGAGGGCTCGTGCCGTGCGGCCGTTGCCGTCGACGAACGGGTGGTCGTGGGCAAGCCAGAAATGAAGGATGATGGATCGCAGAATCGGATGGATGAAGCTGCTGGATCTCTTCTCGTTTGCGAAGTCGCACATCGCCTCCATGCGTTGTTCAAGCTGATCTGCCGGCGGGGGAACGTGGAATGTCTCGCCGTAGTCGTCTCCGATGGTGATCGACTCGCTTGGAGCCCGAAACCGTCCCACGGCCGACGGGTCGTCCAGCGTGTCGGTCGTAACCAGCCGGTGGATATCCAGAACCAACCGTGTTGTCAACGGCTCATTCTTCCATTGGGCAAGTTGCTTCATGGTCAGGAAGTTGTTGAGGATCATCCGTTCGCTACGATCGCTCGGACGTCGATTGGAGCGTATCATCTGCTTCGCGACCAAACGCGTGGTCGCCGCCCCCTCGAGTTGGCTCGAGGTGATCGCTTCCTCGATCAGGGAGCCAATGTAGTATCGGTCCTTGCCTTCCGGGCTGGTGATTTGCTCGGGCATTTGGATGCGACCGCCCGCATGAAGATCAACCCAATGAAGACGCTCGGGTATCGGATCGACCGGCGAATACGAGAACGGCATCCCAACCCCGTCCTCAAGCGGCGTTTGCCGGGCAGACGCCTTCCGGCTCATCTTAACGGCCAGCCACCACTCTCGATGCGAGAGGTCGCCCGGCAGCTCGTAGTGCCTCAGCTTGTGCCAGTGGAGGTACTTGCCGCCAACGCACGGCCCGATCGCCTCACGAAAGATCGCTTCCAGGCGACTATCACTTATAGCTTCGTCCAATAACTCCGGAAAACTGGGCGGCGTGCGTGGCTTTCGCATTCCGTATCACCTGGCCTTGTATGGAGTTAAGTATCTTTAACGCAATATGCTAACATATAAATAATTAGCATACAATAACCCTCACGGGACGTCAATGTGCCAATTATTGATAAATTAGCACAAAACTGGCAGGAGCCGATCCGCACGGCAACCTGCTCCGGAGCCAGCAGACCGAGCGGCAGGCGTTGACAATTTCGCGGCCGAACTGTGCCTTCCAGGTCAGAATTGCCACCGGCTTGGGAAACTCCCACAGCCAGCACGCGGGCGAACCCGCCGTAGTGTTCTTCCACGTACCGCAAGCTCGGCCCGCAGCAGCCAAAGTGGCGGAAGTCGCGGTCGAGGGCCCTTGGAATTCCATGCGAATTTACATTGACGGGCTTTCTGTTAGCGGGGAAAATGAGTATTGGTTGTTGTTGTAGGTTTCCGCCCCGTCTGCCCACCTTCCGATCGTGACGTTCCGGCTTCAAACGGCCACGCCAGACTATCAGCAACAAAGAGGACCTTTGTGCAAACCGTGTCCCACCCTACCCTCATGCCGCGTCCGGCCAGTCCAACCCGGGCGAGCCGGAATCGTGATCGATTCTCGTTCGTCGCTTTCTTGGTCATGGTCACTTTGACAATCGGGGCGACGGTTGATTCCGTCTCGGCCGCGGTAACCAGCTATACGGCGAAAATCCGGCGTGGCGAGACCATACTAACCAGCGTTACCGCCCGGCGGGGTAAGCAGGTGGTCGTTTTCGACGCTGGGAAGCTGATCGGCGTTAGGCTGACGCACTTCCGCTCGCCGCACGATAACAACATCGTCGTCGTCAAGCGTCAAGCCGCCACGCCCCGAATGGGAAGCCGTGGCTCGCTTCTTGACCTTACGTTGAACTCGGGTGTGATCAACCCCGGGGGGCAAGCGGAACCTTTGGACAAACCGCCCACGCTTGCCGGACCCGATGCCACGCTCGGCATGGCGGTCGAGTTCGACAAACCGGTGGTCAACATGCCGGGCGACGACGTCGTCTTCTTCGAGCTACAGTGTCGCGAGAGTAGTCCGTTGGCGGGCGACCCGTTCCATGTGGGACCGCTGCACGCGGCACCCGGCCTGCATTCGATAAGCATCACGGCGTACGATATCCAATTCGACAGCGCCAAGGCGCTACCCATCGGCGAGTTCGTAATGTATCGCTTCGGCAAAGGCGTGCAATCGCTGGGCGAATTGGAGAAGGGCTCGCTCCAGTCGGGCGGTTCCAGCAGCAACTTCAAGGCACTGGCCGTGGCCATCGACCTTTCCGATTTGGGATACGCCGAAGGTGCCAAAGTGGCCGGCCTGTTCATTCAGAACAAACAGGGCGGAGGAACTGTCGTCGACCCAATCTGTATCGCCGGCCTGCCCGAACCCGTGCCGCCGAACGTGCTGGCGGCCGAGCCGAACTCCACGCCGCAGCCGGGTGAATTGCTCGCGACGTTTCTAAAGGGCCCCATGGCCGGAGTGGAGGAGATTGTCTTCGCGGCTCGAATACCGGGTAGCGATCATTGGTACGCCAATTTCGGTTACTATTCCGCGCCGATTCGAGAGTATCCACCGCAAAGGGCCCCGGACGGCGTCTGCCTGCCGCCCATCTTCAAGGACGGCGGGCGGCTCTGCCGGCTGAATCTGAAGAGCAAGGAGTTGACGCTGCTGCTTGACGATCCGACCGGCGGAGTGCGCGATCCGTGCGTCCATTACGACGGCCGGCGGATAATCTTCTCCTACCGCAAGGGCGGTCAGCCGTACTACAATCTTTACGAAATCAACAGCGACGCTAGCGGCCTGAAGCAATTGACCGACGGCCCCTACGACGACATCGAGCCGGTTTACCTGCCCGACGGCGGTATCATGTTCTGCTCGGACCGCTGCCAGCGATTCGTCAACTGCTGGATCACGCCCGTCGCCACGCTCCACCGCTGCGACGCCGACGGCCGCAACATGCGGATGATCTCGACCAACCTCGAGCACGACAACACGCCCTGGGTGCTGCGCGATGGCCGGATCCTCTACATGCGTTGGGAGTATGTCGACCGCAACCAGGTGACCTTCCATCATCTTTGGACGAGCAACCCCGACGGGACCGGGCAGATGGTCTTCTACGGCAACATGCATCCTTGGATATCCATGTTGGACGCCAAGCCGATTCCCGGCACGGGCAAGGTGGTCGCGTCGTTCTCGCCGGGGCACGGTCGGCCGGAGCACGCGGGGCCCGTCACGGTGGTCGACCCGACCTTGGGACCCGACGCACCCGAAGCGGCCGTAACCGTCAGCAAGTCGGGCCCGACGTTCAAGGACCCCTACCCGTTCTCGGAAGATTGTTTCCTGGTCGCCCGAGGGCAGGAGATCCTGGTGATGGACGGCGAGGGCCAAACGGAAACGATTTTCAAGATGCCACCGGGCGACAAGCTGCATTGCCACGAGCCGCGCCCCTTGCTGGCCAGAACGCGGGAGCCGGTGATTGCGCCCCGGGTGGACCTGCGCAAGGAAACGGGCCGCCTGGTGCTGGCCGATATCTACAAGGGCCGGAGCATGGCCGGCGTGCGGAGAGGCGAAATCAAGAAACTCCTGGTGCTGGAACAGTTGGCCAAGCCGGTCAATTTCTCCGGCGGTATGTGGCCGATCACCATCGGCGGCGCGTTTAGCTTGTCGCGAATTTTGGGGACCGTGCCGGTCGAGCCCGACGGGTCGGCAAACATGGAACTGCCCGCCATGCGCTCGCTCTTCTTCGTCGCGCTGGACGAGAACGACCGCTCGGTCAAGCGGATGCAAAGCTTCCTGACGGTTCAGCCGGGCGAAACCACGGGCTGCGTGGGCTGTCACGAGCAGCGCGTGGTTACGCCACTGTCGGAAATCGGTCAACCGGCGGCCATGACGCGCGCGGCCAGCCCCATCGAGCCGATAGCCGATATACCCGACGTCTTCGATTTCCCTCGCGACATCCAACCGCTGCTGGACAAGCACTGCGTCGAGTGCCACAACCCCGACCGGCTGGAAGGCCGCGTCGACTTGTGCGGCGACCATTCGCCGCTGTTCGCTCAGAGCTACTGGACGATCATCCAGCGCGGTCTGATATCCGACGGGCGCAACGAGGCGCGAGGCAGCCTGGCGCCGCGGAGTATCGGCAGCTCGGCCAGTCGGCTGTTGAAGCTGATCGACGGCAGCCATTACGAGGCGAAGTTCTCGCCGCTGGAGCAGAAGATCGTGCGGCTGTGGATCGAGTCGAGCGCCGTCTACGCGGGCACCTACGCGGCGTTGGGCTCGGGAATGTGGCCCGTCGAGTTTCCCATCGAGACCATGGAGCGTCGTTGCGGGCAGTGTCACGGCAGCCGGCCGACCAGGCGTCCCATCGGCAAGAACATGTATTTCCAGTTTGGCGAGAAGGGGCCCGCCCTGCCGCTGGTGC
>CAZDHN010000043.1:0-16750 GCA_964505115.1 uncultured Planctomycetaceae bacterium | reverse complement strand
AATCGGGCAACCTTCGCTTTGGTGGGCTAACAACTGTGATTTGCGGCACTAGCCCGCGGTCTTCGGCAATGGCTTCAATGGGGCCACGGCTTTTCAGCCGTGGAAATACCGTCCAGGCCCATTCTCCAGGCAGACGGTACGCTCGCTTCAATGGGGCCACGGCTTTTCAGCCGTGGAAATTATTCGGCTGCTGATGGAATCGGACGTTTCCGAGCCGCTTCAATGGGGCCACGGCTTTTCAGCCGTGGAAATCACGTCCACGGCCCGGGTGAGCCGCACACAATCCGGCGGCTTCAATGGGGCCACGGCTTTTCAGCCGTGGAAATTAAACGATTATTCGTCTGAGTTTGTCTCACCCAATCAGCTTCAATGGGGCCACGGCTTTTCAGCCGTGGAAATGGTTTCAGCCGCCCGTCATACCAGCCGAGCCAAAACTGCTTCAATGGGGCCACGGCTTTTCAGCCGTGGAAATGTAGCCGACGCTGCCGGTGGACTTCCGACCACAACGCTTCAATGGGGCCACGGCTTTTCAGCCGTGGAAATGACAGGGCTGGGCGTCGGGGGTAGGGTGTGCGGTGGCTTCAATGGGGCCACGGCTTTTCAGCCGTGGAAATTGCTCATGCCGGCAACCATGTTTGACCAGATACCCGGCTTCAATGGGGCCACGGCTTTTCAGCCGTGGAAATGGCGACTGGGAAAAGACAAAGAAGAGGATACTTGGTGAGCTTCAATGGGGCCACGGCTTTTCAGCCGTGGAAATGGATCGCTTGCCCCCTGATCTGTCGCGGTTGGGAACGGCTTCAATGGGGCCACGGCTTTTCAGCCGTGGAAATGGGAAACGCAGCGACACTGCCCCGACGTGCTCATCGCTTCAATGGGGCCACGGCTTTTCAGCCGTGGAAATCGTGATGGCCATGGCGCCTTTGAGCGTGCAGGTACAGCTTCAATGGGGCCACGGCTTTTCAGCCGTGGAAATCATAATGATCCTCACCGTGGTTGTGCTGCCCACCATGCTTCAATGGGGCCACGGCTTTTCAGCCGTGGAAATGAGCTTCTCGGTGCCGGCTGCCATGCTGGCTGTGGCAATGGCTTCAATGGGGCCACGGCTTTTCAGCCGTGGAAATAGCCGGACGATCCACGGTGGTTGCAGATCCTCAAGTCGCTTCAATGGGGCCACGGCTTTTCAGCCGTGGAAATGATCCTCGTCGATTTTGAACGGTTCCCATTCGCGGGGCTTCAATGGGGCCACGGCTTTTCAGCCGTGGAAATCACTTCCTCTACTCCAGGTAGTTATTGGTTATGGCGCTTCAATGGGGCCACGGCTTTTCAGCCGTGGAAATGAAATGGTGGTGGGATCAGGATCATGGGGGTGAAGAGTGCTTCAATGGGGCCACGGCTTTTCAGCCGTGGAAATTTCTCTGGTCGTCGTCGGCGTGTGTCTACCCGCAAGAGCTTCAATGGGGCCACGGCTTTTCAGCCGTGGAAATTGCTACTCAATATCTCTGTTGCCCTTTGCGATGCTAAAGCTTCAATGGGGCCACGGCTTTTCAGCCGTGGAAATCGTATCGCCCGCCACCGTCAATACGCGGTCGCTGGAGCTTCAATGGGGCCACGGCTTTTCAGCCGTGGAAATCGTCGGACCACTCGTTTTTCAGGTGAAGATTGATAACGCTTCAATGGGGCCACGGCTTTTCAGCCGTGGAAATCAGTGAGAAGTAGGGAGAAAGACCCCGGACCAATAGCAATGCTTCAATGGGGCCACGGCTTTTCAGCCGTGGAAATATGGTCAGAAACGGCCGGTGGTGCCCGCACGGCTGTAGCTTCAATGGGGCCACGGCTTTTCAGCCGTGGAAATGATCCAATTGGGAAGTCCTAGTTGCCAAGTATCTAGATTCGCTTCAATGGGGCCACGGCTTTTCAGCCGTGGAAATCGGCCAAAACGGTTGCGGGCTGCCGAGTGTCGCCAGCGCTTCAATGGGGCCACGGCTTTTCAGCCGTGGAAATGACCCCTTCGCCGGTTCCGGCACCACCCTCCGCGCCGCGGCTTCAATGGGGCCACGGCTTTTCAGCCGTGGAAATCGGTGTCGCGGCCGTCGTGGCAGCCGCACTCGACAAGGCTTCAATGGGGCCACGGCTTTTCAGCCGTGGAAATCGTTCGGCTCTCGACCCTGGACGAATCCACCGTTGCTCGCTTCAATGGGGCCACGGCTTTTCAGCCGTGGAAATAATAATCCTGCCAACCTCAACCAGCTTGGCGAAAATGCTTCAATGGGGCCACGGCTTTTCAGCCGTGGAAATTTGGGTTTGTGTTGATGGATACGCTCGGGGCGGCATACGCTTCAATGGGGCCACGGCTTTTCAGCCGTGGAAATCGCTACTCAAGGCCGCGCCGGAACTGCTGGAGGCGTGGCTTCAATGGGGCCACGGCTTTTCAGCCGTGGAAATAGGATTCGTAGCTGAGACATGCGGCCGACGATAAGCTGCTTCAATGGGGCCACGGCTTTTCAGCCGTGGAAATGGTGAACGTAAGCATCAAACCGCGACCCGCCGTCGTGGGCTTCAATGGGGCCACGGCTTTTCAGCCGTGGAAATTGCTGTTGATCGGTCAGCACCACCTCGGGCACGGGGCGCTTCAATGGGGCCACGGCTTTTCAGCCGTGGAAATCGGTACCCTGGGGCCATGGCGGCACACCACCGGGCAGGCTTCAATGGGGCCACGGCTTTTCAGCCGTGGAAATCGCAGTCTACTGGCTTCCCTATCAGGCGGGCAAGGTAGCTTCAATGGGGCCACGGCTTTTCAGCCGTGGAAATGCGCTCGCGTCCGAGGTCATAATGCAGCATCCGGCGCTTCAATGGGGCCACGGCTTTTCAGCCGTGGAAATATTGCTTCGGGCTTCCCTCGATGATGCAGATTTCTTGGCTTCAATGGGGCCACGGCTTTTCAGCCGTGGAAATCACCATGCCCGAACACATCCCACCCCAGCCTGATTGGCGCTTCAATGGGGCCACGGCTTTTCAGCCGTGGAAATCACGCCCGTCCAGTGGTATCTCGATTGGCTGGCCGAGCTTCAATGGGGCCACGGCTTTTCAGCCGTGGAAATCGTAGATATTATTGTCGGTCGCCCCGCCGGCTTCAATGGGGCCACGGCTTTTCAGCCGTGGAAATGGCGGGCCTTGCAACTGCTGGGCTGACAACATCTTACGACAGCGTTTTCGAGCGGTCCAGGGGTGGAGGTGGATTTCGCGGACATTCTGACGGCTCCTTTCCCGAAATGGTTAAGTGGAAACAGGTTGCGCCCGCGAGAGGTCACGGGGGTTTGTGCGCCACCGGACCTCTCGCAAGCGGTAATCCGAACGGAATTGCGCAATAGTGGGGTTTCTGTTGAGCTTCGCATAACCAACACTCGGCTCCAAGCAAGCCCAAGACGCGCCTAATCAGATAACCTCACTCAGACAATCACGGCCGTTCGTTCGGTCGGTTCGACACGGGGCTCGCCCCAGAACTCGATGCAATCGTCGCCCCGAGCACCGGCCGGGCCGAGGTCGACGAGCATCACTCGGTCGTGGCTCCAGTTGAGGATATCCCAGAGGGCTTCCTTCATAAGCTGCCTCTCGGTGGGCGACAGCTCGCAGCGGAAGACCGAATACTGAACCGGATCGCCAAAGCCGCACATCTTGCGGTGCGTCCGTCTCAGTCGTTTGTCGTCGGCCACGTCGTAGCAGACCAGGTACACGCTTCTCATGATGTTCTCCTCGGGTTCATCGGGTGCAGAAGCTGGGATAGCAGTCGATTTCGCCCAGAAGTGTTCGGCCCAGCAACCGAGCCTGGACCTCCAAAACGCGGCGGTAGCTGATCCGATATCCGAAAAGCGGATGGGTAACTAGCGCATTCATGCGGCGTTCAAAAGCGGCCAAAACGGCCCGGCGACCGGCGTCGGTCATGGCGACTCCACCCGCCCGGCGCAGGAAGCTGGCGGGCGTGACCTCGCCGTTGTTGACCAGCGTGAGCACAACCGAATCGCCGATGAGCGTGCGGAACTCTTCCGCCAAGTCCAAGGCCAGCGAGGGCCGGCCGTACCGTGGCCGGTGGAAGAAGCCCAGCATGGGGTCGAATCCGGTGGCGTGCAGCACGATGGTCAACTCCTTGGCGATCATGGCGTAGACAAAGGAGAGCATGGCGTTGACCGGGTCGCGCGGCGGCCGACGATTTCGGCCCTCGATATTGAACGGCTGATCTTCCTTGAGCAGCCGGGCGAACCCGGCAAAATACTCCTTGGCCGCCATGCCCTCGATGCCCAAGAGGCTTTCCGCACTGCCGGCTGTTTCCGCCTGATCGGCGAACCGCGACATTCTCGACAGTGTAGGCTTGGCATCGCCCTGAAGGTGTCGCCGCAAGAGAGTTCGCGAGTTTTTGATCTTCCCAACGATAAAACCGCGTGCCAGTTCCAGCGAACGAGCCCTGTCGGCGGCGATTGCCGATTGGGCTATCCGCAGCTCGACGTTCTTGTGCATCAGGCTACTGGTTAGGGCATGAAACCATCCGCCGTACGAAAAGTGGCAGATGGGTATGCCCCGGGCCGAAATCTCTCGCAGGGCCTGGGCCGTGATTTGAACGTTGCCGAACACGCAGACTTGCGAGGTGTCGAGCAGCTTGGCCTTTAGCACGAGTTCGCGGCGCTGCTTGACCGTGAGCTGGTCTCCCGACTTGCCCAGCGTAGCCCCCTGCTTCTGGACGTACAGCGGCAGGGCGTCGTCGCGGGCGGGCATCAGGCGGCGGACATCCTTTTCGGTTCGTTCATCGACCCCGTCGATAAGCAAGCTGGTCTCGTCGGGCAGACAGATGCCGACCAGCGAGCAGCGTGGGCACTTGGGGCTGTCGTCCAGCGGTGGCGGAATCCGGCCCGCAGCCGCCATCTCACGCATCCGGGCAATCAGTTCCCGAGTGCGATCGACGAGCGGTTCCTCGAAGGGAATCGACACACGGCGGCGCGATTCGATGAAGTAGAGAAAGCCGCCTTCGCACAGGTAGCCGTTCTCGCGGAGAATCAGCCCCTGGGCACAAAGCTGCACTTGCTCCGGCTCCCAAGCACCGCCAGGCACGTCGGGCACTCGACCACGCTTGTAGTCGACCGGCACGGCGATGCCCGCGCTCACATCGACCAGATCCATCTTGGCGATCAGCCCCTCCTTGGTCGCCGAAAGCATGAGCGACCGGGTGTGGATCGTCTCCGGCTCGCTCGCTTCCGCCGGGATAGGCTCGGAGTGAGAGCCGTCCTCCTGGCCGTTGCCGCCGTTGCCGTCCTCTCCTTGAGGCTCGGGAACCTTTCCGGTAGACGGCCGGTCGACCCGCCGGTGTCCGAACCGGCCCTCGATCGTCTCCAGGTTGTCGGCGAACTCGCCCTGCACCCACTCCAGATAGGCCAGCCGTGGACAATAAGCAAACTCGTTAAGCATCCGAGCAGGGATCAACTCAGGCAACTCCTCCAGGTGCCGAACATCCGCGCAGCTTTCAATCATCGTGAAGCCCTTTCATCAATAGTTGCGGAACAGGAAACCGGGGCCTCCCTGCACGACAGTCACAATCCATCGCCCAGCGCAGCCGCCAGCGCCGCGGGACGGCGCAAACTCGCCCGTCCCACGGTGCCAGCCCAACATCAGCCATCAGCGCTTAATGGCCGACGCGCGGCATAAACGCCCGGAGGGAATGTTGAGTGGTTAAATTGTCAAAGATCAAGTGCCAACGGTTCGCGGCAGTCTATCAGTCGTTCGAGGGCATGGCCCAGAACTGACCGAGGCCGAAATGGCAACCGTACCCGAGTACGATCGGACCACGGACGGGGCGGTGGAACGTGAGTCGGAATCCGTAAGCGCCGGAGTCGCCACGGTTCCCGTTGCCTTTCTGACGCTCGCGACGAAACTTCAGCCAGGTGGTAAAGTGACTGCCGAGCGGGGTGCCGCACTCTTCACGTCCCAAGAGCGGCTCGATACTCTTCAACTGGGCGAGGTGCTCACTCAACCAGTTGCGACGTTCCAACTCCTTGCGGACGACGCTTTGCAATTCGCGGACGAGTGCCGCTTCACGTCGGTGGGGGTCTCGTGCTTCGCTCGGGCGGATTCGGAGGTGATCGGTCGGCACAAATGGTGTACGCGACTCCCACACTGTTGATTCCGCCATGAGCCACGACTGGCCGGCCGAATCGTTGGTTCCACCAAAGTCCTCGGGCTGCCCGAGGCCCAAGAGTACGAACTGCAAATCGTGTCCGCCGTGGCTCCAGGTGCGGCGAAACCTGGACAGGGCCAATTCGTCGCTCTTCTCAAACTCCTCCGGTGCAAAGACGGTAAGGTGCGAGATTCGGCCTGCCTGCTCGGTCGGTGAGGACTCGCAGAGGTAATGTGCGTGCTGGTGTCCTCGGGCCGTATAGGTTCCGTCAGGCAGCTTGCCGGAGAAGACCGGAGCCGCGTTGTCATCTGCCCGGACCTTCTTCGAGCACCCCATGATGAACCCACGGACACGTTCCCCGATCCATAGCGACTCGGTAAGTCGCGGTCGCACGCTTCCACAGACGGCGAAGCGGGCGACCGTAGGCTCTACGGAACATCGCGGGCGTCGGGAAGCTCGCGGTCTGGAGGCGAACGCATCGGCCGGACGTGAATAGTCGAGCCAACGACTGCCCGGCGGTCGGTTCCAACCTGCCTTGCGAAGCTCGCCCGTGCTCGCGTGCAGGGCATCGAAGAGCGTCTCGGGCAGCCCGGATTCGATTGGGGAGATATCCTTCGGCGAGAGCTTCACCTTGTCGGGATCTTTTCCCTTATCGAGGGCCGCCCGCCGCTTTTCGCCGAGCTTGCGGTCGAGTTGCGTTTGCCGTGTCTCGGTTCGCCAAGCGGAATAATCGTCTTCCGCAACGGTTGTCAGCAGCCGAACGCTTTCGGTCGTAGTATCAGCGGGATGGCCGTTGACGGGCATGGCGTTTGGGGCTCCCTGCCACGTGTCGAGCAGCTTGGCATCCACCCACGATTCTGCCCGGCCGAAGTAAGTCATCTGGCGAAGAAGCCGATCAAGGATCTGGCCAAGCGAGTCGTCTAGATCGACGTCGGGCCAGACAATGATTATTGGATCTTCAGGAGCGAGCGTGATGAAAGTATCAAAGATCTTGGTCTTCTTGTCATTGGCTGTCGGCATGTAATGGCGGGTATGGCCCTGCGATGCCGGCGGCAGGTGGAACCTGGGCGGGGGCGTAAGCGTCGCGATCAGCCGTCGCATTTGCTTTTCTGGTACGTCGTGGCACTTGTGATGCCAGACGGCCAGTAGCGCCCGCAGAATCCGCCACGGACTGAGTGGCCATTCGACCGCCCCTTCGTTCACCTGCCGGCCCCACGGCGTGGCATGCCAACGTCCGGCGGGAAAGGTGAGTTTGATTGCGATCATGATAATTACTTTTTGTAGATGACTTCGGTGACGGGCGGATCGGCGAAATGCTCGGAACACGAGTTTATGAGGGTCGGCAGTTCCTGCTCCAGGGCGTCGAGTTCTGGAAGCTGAAAGCCGTCAGGTCGCTTGACCACGACTCCGCTGACGGGTTCCAGGTCGCAGGCGGTCCGCAAGCGAAGGCCTTCCCTCAGGAATTTCTGTATCTTGAACAGGGCCAATGCGATGAGCAGTTCATCCACCTCTGATCCGAGCCCGTAGCCGAGAATTTGAGACAGGTCGAGGTTGAAGTAGACCATGATGCGATCGGCCGTGTATTCGTCGCGGTGATAGGGGACGTTGCCGTAGCCTTCTGCCGCCTTGCCGTAGGGTGTACTCTCGCCAGACGTTTCGGGCTGCACCCTGTCAAACTTAACTCCGCCAGCCGCAGCCACGCTAACTTCCTCCGCTTCCACGAACGCCGAGATGGTGCGAGGCAATCTAACCACGCCACCAACCTTTTCGAGAAAAACGCCGTGAAGCAAGCTGCATGGATCATATTTACGCAAGGCCGCGGCTAGTTTTCGGCGGTCGAAAGGTTTATTGGCCTCAAACCCGATGTCGGCTTTGATCGCGTCGAACTCCTTAGATTTGACAATGTATGGAGAGTTGATGCGGTGGGCTTCGAGGATAGAATTCGTTTTCGTGCCGTCCGGAAGCGTGGACTGGACGTAAGGCAGACCCCTAAGGGATTCGACAAGTCCGCCGTTTCCCTCATCCCAGCAGACCGCCTCCAGCCGGTTGGCCATCGACTGGGCCGACTCGACGAGCAGCGATGCGACCTCGACGGGATTGCCGTCTTCATCGTGACTGATGCCGGTGAATGTGGCCGCGCCGAGGTCGGGGAACCCGGTGGGTTGAAAACGCGAGCCTTGAACGGGCCGTAGCGGCACCTCAATCAACAGGCGAGGTGCATTTTCGAGCGCTGAAAAATCAAGTGACATTGGATACTCCTTGTTCGAGTAGTCAGAGGAAATGGGTCAAACGACCGCCGGCGGAT
Organism: uncultured Planctomycetaceae bacterium; assembly: GCA_964505115.1. Classification (GTDB taxonomy): domain Bacteria; phylum Planctomycetota; class Planctomycetia; order Pirellulales; family Thermoguttaceae; genus CAZDHN01. The sequence goes on along the minus strand of CAZDHN010000043.1, from coordinate 8,285 downwards.
TATCGGCCGCATCGGTCGTGTCTTTGTTAGGGGTAGATTTGGAATCAAGCGGAAGCACAAGCCGCATCAATTGGCCAACGTCCGTCCTCATGATTGGCTCGCCGGACCAGATAGGAAACAATATCGCGGCGGCCGTGCGACGGGCGCGCTGCCCGTGGCCTTGAATAACATCGACAGCCGGGGCTAGTCTCGAACCTCGCAAGCGTCGGGCGGCTAGCCGCGTGGCTTCGGTGATCTGGCCTGCCGCGGCTCGGCGAGTGATTGACGGCGTAAGCGGAACGGCCTTGTCGGCAATCGCATGCGGGAGATGGCACAGTTTCAGAAGTGCGTAAGCGGCGTCGGGCATTGGCTCACGGGGGCCGCGAAACTGCTTGAGGATGTCTCCTCTAACGTACCGCCAGTTGATTAGCATCAGGCCTCGCAGCAGCGATTCGATCCGCTCGTCGTCCACCTCGCCATTGATGAAGGCCGCCACGTCGCCGAGCGGGGCGCAATAGCGGCCGTCGCCTGGAAACAGCAGTTCGGCGTCACCCGACTGCTTGCCGTTCCGGACCGCCTCGATCATGCGTCGGTTCAGCACGGCGATCATATTTTGGACCAAGTTGCCGCCGCCCCAGACGATGTTTGGGTCGGCGGCCGTCTTGTTCCACTTGGGCCAGCGAGAATTCCATGTATTCGGGTCGATCGGTTCGATATGCTGCCGGAACGGCCCAACCTTCTCGCTTTCTCCATAACCGATCGAAGCCAACGCGGCGGCGAGACGGAACTCGCGATCGCCTCGACCCATGTACGCCTCGGTTAGCCATTGGACCGACAGCGGCGGGACGGGATCGACCTTGTTCTTCTGCTCTTTTGGGTCTCGCAGTTTGGGAGAAATCGCCACGGCCGCCTCGGCCTGCCCCATCGCGATCAGCACGTCCTGCACCTGCTGGCTTTCGCCTCTCTGGCAGAGTTCCAGAATGGCCGTTTCCAGCCGTCGCAACGCCCGACCGGCTCGGGCAGGAGCGTTTTGGGAAGTGGCGGCGCGACGGAAGCGATCGAGCCACCTGTCGACGTCCTCCAATATATCTACGGCTTGGTTTCGCTCTGGTCGAAACCGTCCGAGGTCTGCGGACGTGAAATAGTTGTCTCCTCCAATACGCCCACGAATCAGCCCAATTCTCTGAAACTCACAGACACCTCGGTCTATTCCCAGCGATGCAAGTGATCGTACCACATCCAAACCATTGGACGCGTGTCGTTTGCCCACTAGCACCCGTGATTCCGCAAACAAGGAGGAGGTCTCCGCAAGAGAAGTAGCACGAGGCCATAATGGGAGCCAGGCTTCTTTGCCACGAGCAGTCGCTTCTCCCTGCACCAGGGCGCCCAAACCAACTGGAGATAGCCGGAAGACGAAAGGAAACATTGCGTCAGCCGGTGTAGCACTCCCGACCTTTCGCGATAACGTACCCGCAAAGAGCAACACCCCCTCGATCATCAGGATGTAGTCCCAAGGATTGCTTGCGGCCTGCGCAGAGAAGCCCGCTGTAGCATTGACACCACCGAGCGCTTGCGAATTGAACAACGCGGGTGACAGCTTCACCAAAAGCGATTCCCTCGATGAATGTCCGAAGAGTGAGTTCCTAATCGCTTTTGTTGATTCAAAGAATCCACCGACCGCAACGGTTGGCTTCTTTCGCTGGAAGTCGAAATCCGGAAGCACACACCAAAGGCACTGCATGAAGTTGTCGGAGAAATGACTGTTGCCATCACTTCCCCCGCCACCGCCCAGCAAGTTATTGAACTCCGGTTTGTCAGAAGAACCGAGGATCGCTGCCGCATCAATCCACGGAATCAGTTGGTCGTCAGCCAGGGCTCGGATTGCAAGAAGAAGACAACGCTTGCACCCTTTCTTGTCGAGGTCATTCTTCTCCCTCAGACCTGCGGCATCCGTTGCTCGAAAGACAGTTGACAACGTTTGGCGGTAGAACTCTAGTCGCCTCGTGAGGGTAACAAGAAACGACTCAATGATCGTCGCTGCGGTTGGCCGCGGTTCTGACGCCTTGGCTGGCCACTGCTCAGTAAATGCGGTGGGGTCTGGTTTGCGATTCACGCTGAAGAAGTCGGCACCGCTCCAAGGAACGACAATCGGCGTCGGACAGTATCGCTCCAGGAAGAACTTCACCAAGCCCTCGCGGTCGAGCGTGGAACGCAGCCAGAAGGTGTCGTTCTCCCACCAGCCGCGTGCGTCGGGGTCGACTTGCTCGGAAACCAGCCGCAGGATGCCGAGGGCCTTGAGATAATGGGCCAGAGGTATCGGAGCGCAGCCGGCCAATTCGACTGTGTGTTGGTCATTAGGCATCAGACGTTTCTCCTTTATCGCTGCCGTGCCAATCGGCAATTCTTAGAAGCGTTTCCAGGTACGCCAGCCGGAAGGGACCGTACTGGTCGCGAAGCTTCAACACTCGGGCAAGCCAACTCGGCCGACCGTTCTCATCTTCGCCAAGTTCCATAAGCGAGAGGTCGACTTCCAGCTTGTTGGTTGCCAGACCGTTGCCCAAGTCGACCGGTGGGATTTCATCACCATCCCGCAGGCCACGGGCGAACTTGATGTCCGGGTCATCGGGCTGCGCTTCGTTCGGCATACTGCGGATGCTACCACGTACCTTGCCGTGATGGGCAGCGATGAGAAAGGCGATCAGGTCGCTGTGCGTTTCGCCGTTGGATTGCTCGAGCCAGACTAGGGCACTTGCTAGTTCGTGCCGGAACCCAGGCCGCTTCGACGGAGAGGACTCTCCTTCATCGTTGGTTTCACCGACCCGGTACTTGAGGCGACCGCTTCCACCCGACTTCCCCCAGAGTTGAGACTCCTTGGGGTCCAAGGCGGCTACAGTGTCAAAATCACGCATGGCGGCTTGGAACGCCGGATGGGCCTTGCCGACATCGTGCCAGCGTGCCGCCGTGATAATCGCCTCCCACGGTATACCTTTTAGTGTGTCGTTGAAGCTTATCTTGAGCATGTCGGCCGCCTGGACGACGTCCTTCAAATGCTCGACAAGCAGCAACGGCTCTTTGCCAGGATAGGATTCAGGTTCACGTCGATCTTCTTCCCTTTCCGGAAGCTCCGCGGCCACCTTGTCTTTCACGTCGCCCGTCCAGCCAAGTTCCGCGTCGTATCCGCCCGCGTCGACGTGCAACAACAGGACATTGCCCGGGCGAACGTCGTGCTGATTGACTTGTTCCCATGTCCGATCGAGCGGGTTCCACCGCCGCGCCTCGCCAACACTGACCTTCTTTTTCGATTTCCATTTACGGAGTTCCCCGAGAAAGCTCTTCGCGGCACCGATCGACACCGCGCAGAGTTCGTCGCGCGATGGGGCGGGAAACACGAGCTGTCCGTCGTTGTCCCTTGGATCGGGCGGCAGGCTATGATTCTCCTTGACGTCCCATTCGCGCCAGTAGACTTGAACGTCCGTATCGTCGCCGTCTCGGATATAGCGAGAGACGTCCAGGTCGTTGCCGGCCAGATCGGCCGTTGTGTCCCATAGTTCGAGGAGGTCCTTGCGGCGGATCGTATGGACGATGGGACGCGGCTGTTCGTATCTAACCACTTCGAGCGACTTGGGGCCAACGTCGGAAAGGCTCACGATATGCGCCCGGGCGGTGTCTAACTCGTCGGTCGAGTAGGGAATCGCGAGTAGCTTGGCTTTCTTCGCGTCGGATGTGTCGATGTCTACCCAAAACACCCGGGCTTCGGGCTGGCCATCCCTACCGCAGGTGCCACGGCGGTTGCATCGCCCAAACCGCTGGACGAGTGACGACCATGGCGCTAGTTCAGTGAAAAGCGTCGTGGCCGAGATGTCGACCCCTGCCTCGATCGCCTGGGTGGCAATCACGATACGACCTGGGCCATCGGGCGAAATCGTCTTTTCGTCCAAGGCCTCTTTCTGATACTTGTCGCGATCGCACTTCCGGAAACGCGAATGGATCACGAATACGTCCGTTTTGGCGTCATCTCCGTTGAGCCGCCCCTTGACCGCCTTGAAAACTTGCTGGGCACGGTTCACTCGGTTGACTACCACCAAGGTTAGCGTGCCGGGACGGTGCGATTGCACGATCTGCTTGGCGAGGTTCTTAGCGTAGTTGCCCTCGTAGCTATCCGGCGTGAGCACCACGTCTGCCCGATGGCAAGGCTTGGCAGCATCGACTAGGTTTTGTACGGTCTTCGATGCCAGATCTTCTTCCGTTAATGCAAGTTTTCTCCAGCCCTCGTCCGGTCGTGGAAAATCGACTGTGGAAAGAGCACCGTCATCCATCGTGGCCGACATCCAAAGCGATTGCGATACCCCATAGGCCTCCAACGTATTTCGCAAGCCTTGAAGTTGTGCCGAAGTGGTCAGCCCGACACCCATCAACTGCGTCTCGTCCATCACCCAAAGGCAATCGTTGTTTAGCAGGGCAAAGTGGATCGGCCACCGATACCGGCTCATGCCATAACCGCGGTTCAGCGCACGCGACAGGAGCATGTCCTGTGTGCCGATCATGACCGCATCCTGCTCAGGATGAGTGTCCCAAGCAGTTTCTTCAGCGCCGCCCATTAGGACGTGTACGTCGACCGGATTGGACTGAAAGCCTTCGTCATGCGCAGTAAGATTCCCGATCCATCTGTTGACGGCAGCTTCCGTCTGTTCCACAAGCGTTCGCATTGGCAGACAGTAGATCAACCGTCGAGGGGTAGCTTGACGGACGAGGTCGCCTGCAAACCACCTGCGCCACAACCACGCCAGGATCACCGCGGCCGTCTTGCCTAACCCTGTTGGGATGTCAAGCAGGGTCGGAAGGCTGTCACCACGGGCAAGCAACTCCTGGTAAGGGTACGGTCCCGCCGATTTTCCGAGGGCACGTCTGAAAAACTCATCAAATCTCATTGAATAACTCCTTGGCGTGGCAGCCGAAGGTGAGGGTCCAGCGCGGTTGATCCTTTCGATGGTGGGGAGGTCGGGACGTTCCCACCATTTACGCTTACCTTGGTTTCTTCCTCGCGAGCGTGCCTCGCTTGCGCAGGTAGACGAGTCGGCTGAGTATCTCGGCCTCCGAGTAGCCGGCGAACTCCGACTGCAATTCCTTGACGAACGGGCTACGAAGCTCTGGATCACATAGAATGCCATCCAGAAAGCAATCATGTGAGCCAGCAAATCGCTGGTAACCGTCAGTCAGTACAGTGTCGTCCATGTCTCGTTTCTCCTGATCTTGGGCGGCCAATGCCGCAGTGGCTTACGTCTGTGTTGTCGGTCGCAACGCTTCAACGGCACGGTTCAGGTGGCGCCGAATTGTGCCCTCGCGAACGCCCAATGCAGCCGCTATGTCGGGGATCGACTGCCTTGCGAGCCAGCGGCGTACTACGTTGCACTGTTTTGCTGGGAGACGCTCCAGTAGGGCAGGCAGGTCGACTCGCCTGGCTATTTCGAGGTCGAGTCGCTCCGCGATGTCATCGTGTGTGGGATGTCGTTGGCCGCGTTTTGTCGGCGCGTCCTCGGCCATGATCTCGCGAGTCAGTGGTCGACGGGCGGCTGATCGTGCCTGGCCAACGATAGTATGATGGATGATCTTCGTGAGATATGCCCACTCATGATCGATCTCACACTCATTGCGTCGGCGTAGGTACTTGACTACCGTGTCCTGTGCGATATCCTGCATGTCGCAGACAGGCAGGCCGTACTTGGCCGCCGCAGCCCTCACCCATTTTGCGTCCCCCAGTCTCTCTAGTGGGCTCATGTGTTTCCTCCATTTGCCGTGTGGTTGTTCTGACATGGTATTAGACGCTTGGGGCGGTAAAAACGTGACAGCCTTCATATCATTATTGTTTGCACTTTACTAATTACACCACAGATCGTATACTGTTTTGATTGGACCTGTCAAGTATTCGCGAACAAGATGAATCGTGCGCGTAAGTACTGTTTCCACAACTAGTTATGAGTTGTGGCCCCATTGAAGCATATCGTTATTGTTTGTGCTGTCAGCGTCCAAGCTGATTTCCACGGCCGAAAGGCCGTGGCCCCATTGGCTTCGCCCACCCACAAGTGTGGTGGGCGAAGCCTTGTCTATTCCTGCGACCCTGAGCACCCCTCGCTGTCTCCTAAGCCTGGGTTCACTATTCTCGCAGCCTGGCGGTATTGCGAGATTATCCATTCAGTCTCCTCCAACACCTCCCCCCGCAACGCCACCGGCTCTAGCACCTCCGCGTGGCGGCCGAAGGAGAGGGTCCAGCGTTTGATTTCTTCGGTGGTGGAGAGGTCGAACTCGGCTAGCAGGCTGCCATCGGGTTGCGGGGTTAGGGTTTGGCTGGCGTGCCAGTTGGATTCCTGCACGTAGCGGGCGACGGTGGGCGCGAAGCGGAGCTTGACGTGGACCTCACCGTCGCCGTGGAATACGCCAAACGACTTGGACAGGTGTTCGTGCAGGTCGAAATCCTCGGGCATCTGAAAACGCAAGTCTTCGACATGGGCCTGCTCGATCCGGTCGACTTTCCAAATCCGAACTTCATCGTGGTCGGGTGCCTTGCCAATCAAGTAAAGGGAGCCACGGTGATAGGTCAGGCCGTAGGGGTAGATGTCGTAGGTGACCGGCTCGGTGGCCTGGAGCGACTGGTAGGTGATGAAGACTGCCCGGCGGTCCTCGATGCCGACCATCAACTCGTCGATCAAGTCGGCCTTCTTCGTGTAGTCGCTCGTGCCGACCATCGTCTGGTGGAACATGCCGGCGAACCGCTCGACGTACTCGATGGCCTTGGGGCCGAACGAGGCGCGTATCTTCTTGAACGCCCGTTGGGCAGCTTGCCAGAACACGGTGCCGGCCAGCGGCTCCATCAAGTGCCGGGCCAGGTAGATGGCTACCACTTCGTCGAAGGCGAACGACAACTCGGGTTGGCTCTTGGCCGACTCGATCCGCCACTGCTTCCGCCCATGATCGCCGACCGTCTCGATCAACGGGAAGCCGGCCCTCTGGAAAGTCTCAATGTCGCGGCGGATCGTCTTCTCGCTGACGCCCGTTTCCTGGACCATCTCCTTGACGGTCACTCCGTAGTGCCGGGCGCAGAGCGTACGCAACAAGACCCATTGACGAACGAGGGGGGATTCTTCGGACATCGTAGTGCAAATCCTTCGGAGGTAGCATCTGCCCACAATGGCAGCATACCCATCCTGAGTGGTTTTACAAGGACCTAGCGGCATAGGATGCCTCCGATTACGTAAATCCGTCGTTGCTTGTGGTTACACGGTATCGGTTTAGCAAACCAGGCAACCTCATCCACCCTTTGGATCTATTGTTCTTCACTGAACGCCGAAAGGTGGCAGACCTGGCCGGAGAAAAGCAGCGCGGCTCCCACCACTCCATCCCCAGCAATCTCCAGTTCGTTGCCCATCCCGAGTGTTGGTGTGCGCAGCCGGCAGTAGTCGGGCACTTGCTGGACGAACTCCCGGGCGACACGCTTGGTGGTCTTCCGCCTTCGTCGCTTGTTCCGTAGCGCGTCGAAGAAGTAGGCATTCGATAGCCGCTCCCACAACGTGCCGAGGGTCTGTGGGCAGTCGAACAGATCCACGCCGATGACCTTCTCGCCTTGGGCCACTACGATGCCGGCCGCGTCTTCGGGCAGTTGGAGTTGGTCGCGGTACTCCTTCAGCCTGTCCTCGACGGCGGCAAAGCCGTCAGTCAGTGAGTCCGTCTCGGAGCACACCGCATTAGCCCGTAGCCCCATTGGTGCCAGCCACGAGCACAATCTTCGCGGCAGGTGCCCGACCGGCTCAAACCGGACGTTTTCGACCCGGATCGAGTTTTCGTCGTGCGAGTTCTCCGGCTCCCTCTCCAGATTCACCTGCTCACCGGGTGGGATTTCCGAGTCGTAGTACTGCATCCCGGTGATGCGCGTCTCGATTTCGCCCAGGAGCTGTTCTTTCTTGGTGCGTGATGACTTTGTGGCGACCATGGCTTTCTCTCCCTTGGTTTGTCCTTAATCCTGTACCTGCGTGCTGTAGCTCTCAAAGGCCCGTGTTTTCTGTCTTGCCCGAAGATACCACAGCGCTTACCCAGATCACGTCCAACGTTACGGATGTACAGGTACGGGAATACGGCTTGAATCGTCGCCGTCTCTAGGGTGCCGGGATCGTGGGTCACCCCCAACCTCACACTGTATGCCCGCCATGAAAGCGCCCACTAGAGATGGACGGCTAGAACAAACCGTGGGCGGCAGCGAATTTGGACCATCCTGGTTCTCGTTCGGCCACTGAAGGAAATCCCCAATCGTGGCTCGG
>CAZDHN010000042.1:0-16775 GCA_964505115.1 uncultured Planctomycetaceae bacterium | reverse complement strand
CGACCGCACCGAGCTAAACAACCTGGCCGAGGCCATGCCCGAAAAGACCAGGCAACTCCTCTCCCTCTTCAACGCCTGGGCAAAACGTTGCGGCGTCGAAGACCTACCGCCGGAGTTACGGAAGAGGAAGCGCTAGTGGTCCGTGCCACGGTTTTGGGTGCCATTGGCGTCTCGCCAGTGCAATACGAAGCGGGGCTTGCTCGTTGTTGTTCCAGGAGATGGCCGAGCGTATGTGCGGGTTCCCGCTTGTGCGGCCACAAATCGGTAGACGCAGAACGGGCTCTGGTAACACTAGCGAACAAGCTCCGGGCCAGTCAGCACTGGCGAAACGCCAGTGGCACCCTACGGAAAATCATCGCCGCCACCCCGAAGATCACTCTTTGTCTTCACCGTTCTCGGCGGGAGATGCTTCGGGTGCCTGCAACCTGCGGGGCGAGATGTCGACCGGTGAGGGCCCCTCGATCTCGGTCTTGCGGCCGGCGGTGCCCAGTTCCTTGAAGCGCCGGGCGCTGACCAGCACTCGCGATTCCAGCGATCCGATCATGTCGTTGTAGGCCTTGGTGGCCGTGGTGAGGCCCTTGCCCACCTTGTCGACGTGCTCGGTCATCTTGGCCAGCCGCTGGAAGAGCAACTCGCCCAGTTCGCTTATCTCCTTGGCGTTTTGGGCAAGGCTCTCGTGCCGCCAGCCGTAGGCCACCGCTCGCAGAAGCGCGATCAGCGTGGTCGGCGTGGCGATGATCACGTTCTGCTCGACGCCCTTCTCGATCAGGTCCGGCTCCTGCTCCAAGGCGGCGCTGAAAAAGACTTCGCCAGGCAGGAAGAGCACCACGAAGTCGGGCGTCGGGTCGATGTCGGCGTAGTACGACTTCCGCCCGAGTGCAACGATGTGTTCGCGAACGTGCCGGGCATGCGCCTTGAGTCTATCCAGCCGGACCTCGTCGTCCGTTGCCTCGACGGCCGAGAGGTATCCTTCCAACGGCGCTTTCGAGTCGACCACGATGTTTCGGCCGGCGGGCAGGCGGACGAGCAGGTCGGGTCGTAGCCGGCCCTCCTCGCCGTCGACGCTATGCTGCTCGAAGAAGTCGCAATGATCGAGCATCCCGGCCATCTCGACCACTCGCTTAAGCTGAATTTCACCCCAGCGGCCTCGCACCTGCGGCCGTCGCAACGCCCGAACCAGGTTCGACGTCTCCGAGCGAAGCTCCTTCTGCGATTCCAGCAGCGAGCCGACCTGTTCCCGCAACCCCCGGTAGGCGCCCTCCCGAGACTTTTCCAGTTCCTGGATTTTCGCGTCGACCTTGCCGAGCGATTCCTTAACCGGCTTGACCAACTCGTCGATGGCCTGCTGCCTTTTATCCAGATCGCCCTTGGCCGTTTCCTGATGTTTTTCCAGCGTGGTTTTCGCCAGTTCCAGGAACGATTGGTTGCTGCTTTTAAGAACGTCGCCGGCCATGGCCTTGAAGGCGTCGGAGAGCTTGCGGCGAGCGTCGTCCAAAACGGCCAGCTTCTCTTCGCCGTTCTTGCGCTCGTTCTCCAGGTTCGCCTTCAACTCGGCGTTGTGCGAGCTCAGCTTGCCCGCCGCTTCCCGGTGCTGGCGAACGCTGTCTTCGAGCTGGCCGATTCGGGCGGTCAGATCGTCCACTTGCCCCTGCCGGGCGTTGAGCTGCCCTTCCAGCGTGGCTTGCTGGACGGCCGCGTCGCCCCGGGCGCGTTCGTATGCGTGCTCGAGCTTCGCGCGGAAAAGGAGCCAGATCGCCGCGCCGCCGATTGTCAGGCCGATCAGCAACATCAGAATCGGCAAAACGTACTCCATTGGTCCCTCTCTCAACGTGTAACGACGAGTAGCCTTGTGGACGCCTAGCCAGTTTTTGGGAAGGGGCCAGGGGTCAGGGGCGAGAAAATGTCTCGGTGGACGATCTTTCCCTAGTCCCTGGTCCCTGGCCCCTCGTCCCTTTGTCAACGACGGCGCCGTGCGGGCGTATTACTTCTTCCGTGGGTCTTGGCTCGATTCCTTCAGCCTTAGATAGAGTATCGCGAAGGCGTCGCGCAGCTTGCCGGGCGGTTGCTCCTTATGGCAGGTTCTCAGCAGGCTCATGAAGACAGCCTTACGCACGCCAAAGGGATTCACAACCTCGTAATAGTTATGCCAACCGGCCGCCCAGGCCTTGCGAACCGAGCTGGACATCGTCGGGCCCCAGGCCTGCTCGATGTGCTTTGTCAGTTCGTCGACCGTCATCGTCCGGATGTCGACCGGCTTCTTGGGCTCGACGGGGGCCGGCCTCTTGACGGTACTTGGAAGCGACGGCTTCTTATCGGCGGGCGATAGAGCCGGACCCGTCTCGGGCGCGTTGACCGGTGGCTTGGGCATGACATCCTTGACCGCCGGCTTCTTGTCTTCGGGCGTGGGGGCTGCCTTGGGAACCACGGGGTCCGGAGCCGGAGCCGGCTTGGCCTTAGGCTCGGTTGCCTTGGGCTTGACCGGCTGGGGCTTGACCGGTTTGGGTTCGGGAGCCTTTGGGAGGGTGGGCTGCTGACCGGCCGGCTGTTTGCCCGGCCACTTAACGTCGGCCGACCAGACAACTTTCTCCTCGCTGAGCAGCCAGACTTGAATCCGGCCGGCGCTGTCGAACTTGGATGGCAGGTCGATGTCGGCCAAAGTCAACCGAAACGTGCCCTGATCGTCAGACCACGGCTCCAGTCGATAGAACACCAGCAGCGTGCCGAGTTGTTCCGCCAGAGCGTATGCCGACGCCTTGCCCCGCGAGTTTTCACGCGCCCGATGCTTAAGCAGCTTGCCGTCGTTGTATTCGATGAAAGCAGTGGTGGTCTTCACCAGTTCGCGGGAGGCGGCGTGAGCGGGCTTGTTGAGGCTTTCGATCTGTAGCTTCCAGAGCGCATCGGCCGCAATGCCGTTGAGTTTCAATGGCTTAAGCGAAGCCAACTCAACATTGTCGTCCAACACGAGCGATATCTGGATCGACGGCCGCGGGTACTTCTGCCATGGGCAGTTGATCAACAACAGCGGCTCGCCATTGGGTTGCCCGGCAACCGATATTCCGGCTTTCTTCGCCAGCCCGGCGGGAAGGACCGCCTGAGTAGCGGACCGTTGCTCGTCGGCATGCTTGGCGAGGACCTTTGCCACGACCGGCTCGACGGGCGACTCGACGGGCGGCACGGGCGGCGCAAATTCTTCCTCCGCGGCCGTGTTCGCCACCGGGGCGGCCGGCCGGCCTTTGGCCGCTTTGTCGGCCCGAGGCTGGCCCGGCTGAGCGGCCGGCTCGGTTGGACCTCCACAAGCGGAGGTAAAACAGATGGCGAGAATAAGTAGAACGCGTGCTGTCATCTTTATTACCAACCTCAAACTTCGCTAAGAAATTGAACGATCTTTCGGAACCGTTCCGTTTGGTTGCGGCTTCGGTCGCACCAAAAACTCCTGGCAGTGCCGGAGGACCACAATGCCACCACGGCAACAATAGCCGCCAGCGGAAGCTGGCGGTTGCTTCGCGGCTTGGTCACACCCTCCAACAGGAACTATTGTACTGGCCAACCGCCAGCTTCCGCTGGCGGCTATTGTCGAACCACTACGCACCGGTTCGAGGAACACCCGCCCCCGCGGGGGGGTCGCGTGGCCGGCAGCCATCTCCGTCAGTGTAAATTCTACGTCGAGAACCGCGCCCGCATAATCCAATTGGAATCGGCCAGACCGAAATTGGCAAGGGGGAGTCCACCCGCCAAGCGGCGGACGGCGATCCCAGCGATTGACCGATGGGCCCCTGCCGTCTAGTTTAACTGACATAAAGCCGCGCGACTCTTGCCCCGTGCGCGACCACCGGTCGCGGCTTTATAACCCATGCAATCAATTCGCCCCGAACGAAGGACCAGCCGGAATGAACACGATCTCAACCACAACATGCTGGATTGCCGTTATCTCGATACACTTGCTCGCATCTTCCTTGAATGCGGCCCAGCGGGATGAAGAGTACCTGAAGACATTGCCCGCCGCTGAACAGGCGCTCGCGGACACGGTGGACCACTGGGGGCTGCCGTTCGCCGACCAGTTACATCGCTTCACTTCCGCGCGATCTTCCTTCCGGCGGAAGCTGAAAGACCGGGCACCGACCAAGTTTATCGTCGGCATTCAGCACGGCTTGGAAAAGATCCCCAAGAACAAATACTGGTTCAAAGGCACGTACGGTACGTCCGCTTCGATGACGGCCGCCAGGAATGAATCGGAAAGCGTTCAAGTTGCCGTGATGCCCGACATCGGCCGCCAGTTAGATCGCGTCAGCCTGACCGCCAGCGACCTCAAGCAGCCCGAGGGAAGCGGCGTTATTCCGCAAAAGAACCTGACGATCTATCGGGTTGGCTACGTGAAGACGCTTACCGCCCAATATCCTTCGCCATACACGGGCTGGTGGCCCGACTATCTGCTGCCGAACGAGCCGGTCAAAGTCTCCGGCACCGACCTGGGGCTATTTTGGGTTGACGTTAAGGTGCCCAAGAGCGTTGCGCCGGGTGATTACGAAGGGCAACTAATCGTCGAGGCGGACGGCGAGTCGGTTGCGATTGATCTTTCGCTTCATGTATACGACTTCCAACTGCCCGACCGAGTACCGTTTCCCATTACCGTTTGGACGTCACCCAAGTTACCCTCCGGCGAGCCGATGCCGCCCGAAGACTACAGGGCGCTGATGGCCGAGTTTTTGCGGCACGGGGTGGACCCGATCTCGATAGGAAGCGCGTTCGTCTCGTTGAAGGAGAACGACTTCACCATCCTGGACCAAAACCTCGAATTCTGTTTCGCCCGAGGGCTGCAACTCTTCGAGATCCCCAGGCCGGGCGAGAAACTCGAACTGCTCAAGCCGTTGGTCGAGCACCTGCGAAAGAAGGGCTGGATAGACAAAGCGCTGATTTACTCAAACCAGGACGAGCCCGACAGCGAGATGTTCCTGGCCAAGAACGTTCCGTATCACGAGAAGATGCGTGCCATGTATCCCGACCTCCGCGTATACCTGGCCAGCGAGTATCATCCGAACATCGGCAGCGGTTGCGATGTGTGGATGACCGATCTTTCCACCGGTGGCGGGGCGGAGTTCTCGCGGGCGAATTGCGGAAAGGCCGACCTTTGGTTCTACTATTGCCACCTGCCGGTGCGAATCGACTTCCATCGCCCTCTGGTTCAAGCGCCGAACATGCTGATCGACAACGAGGCGATCAAGCATCGCCTGACGCCTTGGCTTGGCTGGAAGTACGGCACGACGGGCATGTTCATTTGGGCGGGTAACCGGGGCTGGGCAAAGAAAGACGTCGATCGCGGCGACTGGCAGACCCGCGGATGGCCCCTTCCGTCCAAGCCCTATCCGTTCCCTTACGGCGGCATCCACAACGGCAACGGGTATCTGATCTACCCGGGCCCGAATCCCGCCATCCGCTTGAAACTGCTCCGCGACGGCTCGGAGGATTTCGGATACCTGGCGGAATTGAAGCGGCGCGCGGAGAAATGCTCCAACACGGAACTACGCGCAAAGGCAACCGCGCTTTTGGCGATACCCAACGCAGTGCTGGTCGACGCCCATTACTTCAACCGCAATCCGGCGGGGTTGATACAGACTCGCGCCGAAGCGGCCCGGCTGATCGAGACACTTGGGCGGTAGTCAATCAATGACCGCCGCCACAGCCGGGGCAACCGCTGGCGTAGTTGGGGTTGTCGATGGCGAAACCGCGGCCCATCGGACCGTCGGTGAAGTCGATCTTCACCCCGTCCAGATGCAAGGCGTGCTTCTTGCTTGCCACGACGGCAACGCCGTGGTTCTCGTATCGCGAGTCTACTTTCGGGTCGAAGTCGGTATCGAAGCCCATGGCGTATTGCAGGCCGGAACAGCCACCGCCCGCTACCCCCATCCGCACGACGGTGCCCTCTTCCAGTTTCTGCGATTCGATTACCCGCTTGATTTCCTCGGCGGCAGCTTCGGTTATTACTATGGCCATGGTGGGGTGTACTCCTGCTGAATTAGTGGTTCGATTTAGGTTGCCTGGTCTCGGACGCCCGACACTCATAGTATGATACTCCGCGACCCCTGTTGGGAAAAGCCTGCTTAGGTCGGAAGCTTGAAGTCGGCTGGGGACTGGTCCATTTTTCGGTCAATAGAGCCTTTTTGCTAATAGACGATGGCCGAAAATATGGACCTGTCCCCCTCGCGCCACGAAAGGGGACAGGTCCATGTTTTCGGCTTGCGCTACGATCGAAGTGGACAACCAACCGGCCGAAAAATGGACCAGTTCCCGGTGAGATGAATCCTTACCGGCCGGCGGCGAACAGGGCCCGCATGCAGATTTGGGACCAGGTCTCGAAGTGGCTTAGGTCGGCCAGAATCTCTTCGACGTCGACGAAGCCGCTTTGGATGATTTCGTCCTCGCGTGGCCGAACCTCGGGCCGTTGGACGTCGAACAGGTAGACCACTCCCAAGTGGACACTGCCGACTTCCGTCTCGTCGTCGTTAATCAGCCCGACGCAGTGGGGCGTGTAGGGCGTATCGATAATCACCTCTTCTTCGAGTTCGCGGCGCATGCCCTCTTCGTACGGATTGACCACGCCTTGGGCCTCGGCGTCGACGGCCGAGATGTGTCCGCCGATACCCACGCTCCGCTTGGCGTGCAGGCGCCCTTCACCCATCCCCTTGCCGCGAGTGTACTGAAAAACCTGGCTCCCCGTCCCGTCGGCGTCCTCTTGACTGCCACCGTCTTGACTGCCACCGTCTTGACTGCCACCGTCTTGACTGCCACCGTGCCGAAAGATGACGTAGGGAATTAGTTGCTTGAAGCCGGGGTCCTTTTCAACTTCCTCGCGCGAGCGATAGCTGGTGTGCTCCGGGCTGAGCAGGTTTTCCAGGTAGCGATCCACCTCGGCGGTGAACCCTTGGAAATGGCCCAAGCGATGAAATACCTCGGTGGGAACAACCAAGACGCGTTCGGTAAGCACTTCAGACACGGGCGAATCCCTTCTGTTGGTGAATTTGGCTCTCTCGATAATAAGGGGAGGGCGAGGCTCCTGCCGAGCCGGGCATTTGGCTGGCACGCTCAACGGCGGCTCGGCGGGAGCCTCGCCCTCCCGATACCCAGCGAACCGCCAGTATACATCTTCCGCGTCCGGCTGACTACGAGCCCGGGAGCCTTACTTCGTAGCCGAATTCGCAAGAATTCGGTTCCTTGACCCGCGGTTGAATTCTTGCGAATCCAGCTACGGGCGAATTCTGGCTCATCCAGCTACGGGCGAAACGCATCCCAGACCCGCACGCTTCCGTCGCTTGCGCCGGCCGCGATTCGCTTGCCGTCGGGGCTGAAGACCACGCTGTAAACCTCCTTGGTGTTTCCGCGCAGGGTGAGCACTTCCAGATGGTCGGAGGCGACCGCCCACACCTTGATGGTGGCATCGTAGCCGGCGGTGACGACTCGCGTGCCGTCGGGACTGAACGCCAGGCTGTTGACGTCGTCGGTATGCCCGCGGAGCGTGAACGCCTCCTTCCCGTCGCCGGCGTTGTAGACCTTCACTACTTCGCCCTTGGGCACGGCGATATATTTTCCGTCGGGGCTGAAGACGGCCTTGCGAAAGCCGCCCGTTTGCCCGGCAGTCTCCTCCCGCGTAATGCTGAACTGTTCCTTGCCGGATAGGGCGTCCGAGACCCGGAGTGTTACGTTATCGGTCGAAGCGATCCGCTTGCTGTCGGGGCTGAAGGTTGCGGCGAAGACGTTGTTCTCGTGACCTGAAATCGTTAGCGCGAGTTGGCGAGTGCCGGCATCCCAAATCTTCACGGCGTTATCGCTGGGCGCGGCGATCCAGCGGCCGTCGGGGCTAAAGGCGACGCCGCGCAGACCGCGCGTGTTGCCGGCCAGCGAGAGCGGTTTGCTGGGCTGTGTGAAGTCCCAGACCTTCACCGGTTCGTCGACGCCGGCCGCGGCGACCCAGCGACCGTCCGGGCTGATCGCCACGGTGCGAATCGGTTTGGAGCGTCCGCCGAGCGTCCGCGCGACTCGGCCGGCGGCCACGTCCCAGACCTTAACCGTCTTGTCATGGCTACCGGAGACGAGCTGCTTGCCGTCGGCACTGAAGGCCACGCTGCCGACGAATCCTTCATGCCCGCGCAGAACCTTCATTTCGGCGCTTGGCGTAACATCCCAGAGCTTGATCGTCTTGTCCGCGCTGGCCGAGGCGAGTCGAGTTCCGTCGTGGTTGAAGGCGATGCTCCGAACCGGACCGGAGTGGCCGCGGATTGTGAGCTTGCTTTGTCCGGTCGAGGCATCCCAGGCGGTTACCGTCCCGTTGCCGTTGGCCGAGGCGACCCACTCGCTGTCGGGCGTGAAGGCCACGGCGAAGACATGGCTGGACTGGTTGCTGGGTAACTGGCCGGCGCCGAACAGGGCGTTTTGATAGACGGCGCCCTGGGAGCGGTACGTCGACGCGGTGAATAGCGGCGTATCGGTGCCCAGTTCCCATACGACCACTTTGCCGTCGGCGCTGCCGGCGACCAGTTTCTTGCCGTCGCGGCTGACCGCCAGGCTGGTGAAGTCGCCCGTCTCGCCACGCAAGCCGACGCCCTGGCTTCCGCTGGTGGAATCCCAGAAGTCGATTGTGTCGCCGCTTGCCGAGGCGATCCAGCGGCCGCTGGGCGTGAAGCTGACGGCGAACACTTCCTTGGCGTGCCGGCGAATGTGCAACTCCTCCAGACGCGACACGAGGTTCCACACCTTGACCGACTTGTAGCTGCCCGCCGCGATCCGCTTGCTGTCGGGACTGAACGCCAGACAGTAGACCGGCTTCGGTTGTGCGGGCATAAGCAGCAGTTCGGTGCCTTTTTGGGCGTCCAGAATTCTCACTATTCTGTCGGGCCCCACGCTGGCGATCAGCTTGCCGTCGGGACTGTAGATGGCCGGCCCGCCACCCTTGGGAATAGAGAGAGCCTGCCGGTCGGCAGCCGTAGTGTCGGTGGGCTTCGTGAGGTCCCAAACCTTTAGCGTCGAATCGAGACCGGCCGAAAGCAATTGCGAACCGCGCGGATTGAACGCCACGCTGGTCACGGCTTCGGCGTGGCCGGACAGCGTGAGCCGCTCCGGATGGCAAAGGCCCTTGAGATATCCCCACTCCCAATGGCGAAGGTCTTCGGGACAGGCGTCCAACAGCGTTTCCGCTTGAGCCAGATCGTTGGCGAACCACTTCTGCTGCGCCAAGGCGATGCGGGTGAAATAGAGGCTGCTTTCCGCCCGCTTCCATTGAGTTTCAGCCCGCTCGGTTTCGGCTTCGGCCCGCTTGCGTTCGGACTCCGCGCGCTTTGTCTCGGCTTCCGCGAGCTTTGTCTGAGCCTCGGCCCGTTGACGCTGCAGGTCAGCCTCCTTTCTTTCCTTTTCTGCCTGGTTCCTTGCGGTATCTGCCTGGTTCTTCGCGGCCTCGGCTTGAAGGCGGAGTGTGTCGGCCTGTCTTCGCTGGATGTCGGCTTGCCGTTTCTCATCTTCCGCGCGCTTGCGTTCGGCTTCCGCCCGACTCGTTTCCGCCTTAGCCAGATTGCGTTGGGTATCGGCCTCCCGACGTTCGAGTTCCGCCTGACGCCGCTCGGCCGCCTCGCGATCCAGGGCCAGCGATATCTGCGCGTAGCTGACCGATCCGGCCACGGCCAACGCCACCAGCAGAAGGGCGGCCGTGGCCGACAAGACGGCGATGATCGGATTGCGCTTGCACCATCTGGCCAATCGTGCCGGCTTGCTTATCGGCCTGGCCTTGATCGGTTCGTCGGCCACGAACCGACGCATCTCGTCGGCAAACTCGCCGGCCGTGCGATATCGACGCGAAGGCTCTTTCTCCATGCACTTCAGGCAGACCGTCTCCAGGTCGCGGGGGACTCGGGCGTCCAGTTTGCGAGGGCTGGGGGGATCGTCCTCGACAACCTGCTTCAGCAGCATCCGCACGTTCCCACGAAACGGACACTCACCCGTAAGCGACTCGAAGAGGATAACGCCCAGCGAGTAGACGTCGGTTCGCCGATCGGCCGCGTGGCCTTCGCCCTTGGCCTGCTCGGGCGACATGTAGGCGGGCGTACCGAGCACCTGCCCCTCGACGGTCATGGTGATTTCGCTGGCTTCCCGCTTGGCCAGGCCGAAATCCATGATGTGCGGCTCGCCGGCGCCGTCTATCATGATGTTGCTCGGCTTGAGGTCGCGATGGATGATGCCCTGCTCGTGAGCAAAATCGAGCGAGTCGGCGATCTTAGCACAGAGTTCGGCCGCCTGACGATGGTTGGGCGGCCGCTCGGCCAGCCAGGCGTCCAGCGACAAGCCGCTGATGAAATCGCTGACAATGTAGATGATGTCGCGCTCCAGGCCCACCTCATGAACGCTGACTATGTTCGGATGCTGCAACTGGGCGGCGGCCCGGGCCTCGCGAAGGAACTTTTCCGTCTCCTTCCGGTTGAGTTGGCCCTTGCGCGGGATCTTGACCGCCACGATCCGGTCCAACTGCGTATCGCGGGCTTTCCAAACGGCCCCAAACGCACCGGTCCCCAATTGCTCGAGCAGCGCGAAATGACCGATCGTCCGCGGTTGTTTCTCACCGCTGCCGTCGTCGACCGAGAAGCCGTCGTCCGCTTCGCCGATGAAGCTGAAACTGCTTCCGCAACTCGGGCAAAGCACCTTGGCCAGCGGAGTGTCGTCCAGAACCTCGATCGGGGTCGTGCAATGCGGACAACGAACGTGCAGCGCGCCCGACATGGCCGGCAGATCGCCGCTGACCGCCGCCCGCGTGTCGTCACCCGTCTCCTTGGTCGCCAGTTCGCGATCGACCGCCGAGAGCCTGCGGGCCAGTGCCGGGTGTGAGTGGCCGAAACTATCGAGATACTCCTCGTGATCCGGCCGGTCGCCCCAGACACGACGCACGCGGTACTCCTCGACGATCAACTCCTCCGACACTTGGGCCAGCGGTCCGACGGTCGGATACTGCACGGCGTAGTCGGCCAGTCGGGCCGGGATCGGCAGACCGGAGTCAGGACGGCGCTTCTGCTGTTTGCCGGACGCCCGAGCCGAGAGCCGCCAGCGATACTCCAAGTCGATCAGTATCAACTCAGCCACGAGCTCGGCGACCGGGGGCGGCCCTCCGCCAGGCCAGTCGATGTCCAGGAAGTCTTCGATCCGCGGATGCTCGCCAGCCTTCCAAGCCGCCTCGAATCGGTCGCAGGCCTCATCGATTTCGTCGGGATTCGAGCCGGGACGTGGCTCGCTATCGTAGGTTGGGTCGTTGCTCATTGTCTGGCCTCTCGCCCCGCCGCCGACGTGTTGCTGATGCTCGTCTTATTGTCCAAGACTAACCGCGATTATAGCCGGAACGCCGCCTACCGCAAACAAAAGTGGCAGAAAAATGGGTATCGGCGTCCTATCCGTGTTAGCCCCGTCGCCCGCGACGGGTATTTAGCGGAAACCGTCCCCTTTTCCGGTCGCGGGCGACCGGGCTAACCCGTATTTGAACCAGATGTTTCGGGCGAGCAGTCTGTTTCGCGATGTCTCACCCCCGTGAACCCCCTACCGTCACCCTGCGTCCAACGGAGGGGCTGTGTGGAATTTTCCGATTTTTCCGATTTGGAGCTTGACTCGGCGTGTTGAGCATATATACTCAGTGCAATTGGTCATATGAGTTTAGCACCGGCTACGTTCTTGCAGTGGACCACAACTTACGCACGTATCGCGCAACGAGCTTGTAAATATTTGGAGTGCGGCGATTTATCGCCGCTTTATTTGGCCATCCGATTCGAGATTGCATTGATGATCGGCCGGAGAAAGCGGGCAAAACGGTTCAACGCAGAAAGCGGCGATGAATCGCCGCACTCCAAAGTCTTTTGGTAAAACGCACACTCAGTGCAACGGCAGCAGCATTTCATTTTTTGCAACGGGAGACGACAGATGAGAAGCTTCATCACAAAGAGGGCCTTGGCCGCGGCGGTTGCGTTGGGTTTGCTGGTCGCTTCCGTATCTTACGCGGAGATCCTCAAGCTTGATGGCACGCCCGACCCCGCGTGGCAGAGCAATGCGATGCTACTGTGGCTGAAGGCGGATGCCGGCGTGACAAAGGATGACAACAGCAACAAGGTCAGCCGGTGGGCGGACCAGTCAACGTACGGGCAACATGCCGGGCAAAGTACTGCGTCGTATCAGCCCACCTACAGCGCCACCGGCCTGAACGGTCACGATGCGATTCTCTGGGATGGAGTAGCCCGATACTACATGAGTATTGAGACGGGTCCGACTCTACACCAAACCCTTCTTATCGTTTACAAGGATACCTCGACCGCCGAATATGTGACGCCGCTGGGAACGCTCTATGACTTCGGCGGCTCCTATCATGGCTACAATGATCACTCGCAGCTCTTCCACCACCAATTTACCGACGATCGTACGCTCGCCGGTAAGAACTACCGGGACGGCCTCGATATTGGCGAGGGGCTGTTGACCGGCCGGCCCGACAGTTGGGCGCTGGACGTCCACGTGGCCACCGGCCCGCTCCAACAGACGGTAACCGTCGTGGGTGCGGACGATGTCACGGACCGGTATATCGTCGGCGGGATTGCCGAGATAATCCTCTACAATCGGGCGTTGACCGGCGGGGAGATCAACGAGGTGGGTTACTACCTCGAACAGAAGTACGGTCTTGTCACCACCTACTACATCCCCGAGCCGGCCAGCATTGTGCTCTTGGCGTTGGGCGCCTTGGTAGGTGTGGTGCTATTGCGTCGCAGGCGGGGATAGAATTTCGGATTGATAAGCCCGGACGCGGTGGTGAGAGCCCATGAACTCGGATCAACGATCCAATATTAGTTGGACAGCGCCACTTTCGGGATGGGTATCATGCGTAAGTGCTTACCCCCACTGGGCTTGCCCCAGTGGAAACAAGGTTTGCAAACTAGAAACGTCAGTCCTGCCCTTCTGTCCTGCCTCCGCTTCCGCCGAAGGCGGAAGCGGAGGCAGGACATGGCACGAGCGCAGGGGTGTAGTTTTCAAACGCCAATCCACCGGGGCAAGCCCGGTGGCGTCGTCTCAAGGCCATCAAAGTGGCGCTGTCCAATTAGAAATCAGAAATCCCAAATCAGAAATCTGAAATCCCGAGGCTTTACCCTCGTCGAGCTTCTGGTGGTAATCACCATCATTGGGATTCTCATCGCGCTGCTATTGCCGGCCGTGCAGGCGGCGCGGGAGGCGGCCAGGCGGATGCAGTGCTCGAATAACGTCAAGCAGATCGGCCTGGCGCTGCATAACTACGAGAGCATTACCAAGGCCCTGCCGCCGGGCGCTATTTGGTATCACCCGCTGCCGCGCAACGGCTCGATCCTGCTGCATATCCTGCCGTTCATCGAGCAGCAGTCGTTGTACGACGCCTTTGATTTCAAGCAAGCGTCGCTCGATGGGCAGTTCTTTGAGGGTAGCAGCGAGGAGATTGGCTCGACGATCGTCTCCACCTACGTCTGCCCCAGCGACAACCATCCCGGCGTAATCGATATCGAGACCCACATGAGCCACGACCCGGTCAACCGCGTGGCCCTGCACAACTACACGGCTTCCCGAGGGCCGGCCTCCCTATCCAACAACGGCAGTTGCGCCTGTACGCACAACTGGAACTCGTATGCCATGGCCGGCTACGGCGCGAGCAAGTTTCCCGGCCCCTTCACGCGCGTGAGCACGTGCGTCAAGTTTGCCGAGATCACCGACGGGCTTTCCAACACGATCTTTTTCGGCGAGATCCGGCCGATGTGCTCCTGGCACGGCGATAACGGTTGGGCCACGTCCAACAACGGCAACGGCTATTGCTCGACCGTGATCCCGATCAACTACGATTCATGCAGTCGCGATAGCGCCACGTCGGACGGCTGCGCCCGCTACTGCAACTGGAACACCGAGGCCGGCTTCCGCTCGAGCCATCCCGGCGGAGCACACTTCCTCTTCGGCGACGGCTCGGTGCATTTTCTGCCCGAGACGATCGATCATCAAACGTATCAATACCTTGGGGCAAAAGCCGACGGGAATGTGGTGGATTATGTTTTCTAACACGGCACAATACAAAAACGCGGTCTTTCTCGGCCTGGTCGCGTTGTTCCTCGGCGCGGTTGCCGGTTGCGGCGGCGGTTTGGAGCTTGCGCCCGCCTCGGGTAAGGTGACGCTCGACAGCCGGCCGCTGGCCGATGCCGCAGTGAACTTTGTGCCCGTCGACGGCGGTCCGGTAGCCAGCGGCGTTACCGACGACCAGGGCCGCTTCAGCCTCGCGACCGTCAACAGGCCGGGCGCGGTGCCGGGTCGGCATCGGGTGACCGTCACCAAGCAGATCGTCACCGGCATCGCCGAGGACGGAACCGTGGAGCCCGGCGGAGTTCAAATCGAGTGGATCGTCCCCCAACGATACGCCAAGCCCGACACCTCCGGCCTAACCGCCACCGTCGGCGGCGAGCAACAAGAACACACCTTCGACCTACTCGCCCCATAAAACCCAAACCGCCAAAAAGGGTCCAGGACCCCTTTTGGTACAATGGGCAATCTGATTCAGGAGCATGTCATTATGAATAGCCGTTTCGTTCGGAAATGCACCGTTGCGATTGTTGCGTCCGCCGGCGTTTGGGTGCCGGGCGTCCGGGGCGCGGCGCCGTCGGTTAGCGACCACTTCGCCGATCAGCCGGGCGACGCGCTGATTCATCGGCTGGGTGCGGGGCCGGGGTTCTCGGTAGCGCTGCCCGACGCAACCAGCGAGGCTCTCGCCAAGCGATGGAAGCTCGCCGCTTCCGACAAGAGCCAGATCGTGGCCACCGATCCGGCCAGCGGGCTGGTGTTCAGCCAGAAGCGACGCTGGTTGTCCAACGCCGGCTGCCTGCTGGTCGAAAGCACGCTGACCAACGGTGGAAAGGCTCCGCTCGAGCTGAAGGACGTCTGCCCGGCCGACTGGTCGTTCCGCGTCGAGAATAGCCAGGGCGGCGGCCGCTACCGCGACATGGCCTACCGCGAGAACACCTGGTATGGCTCGACCTACTGGACCGGCCCCGGCTGGACACGAGTTGGCAAGGACTGGCATCACCCGGGCGATAAGACGCCGGCCGTCAGGCGGTTCGCCGTACCGCGCGACGGCCCGATCACGATCAGCGGGCGCATCTACAAGGCCGACACCAAGCCGAGCGACGGCGTGCGCGTTTCGATCCGGCACCAGGACCAGACTGCCTGGCAGGCCGAGATCGACGGTCCCGACTCAAAGGGCGTCGAGCCCAAGGTTCGCCTGGTGGTGAAGAAGGGCGACTCGATCCGCTTCGTCGTCCACAAGCGTGGGGCGATCTACTGCGACACGACCCGTTGGGACCCGATCATCACTTACGCCGACGGCACCAGCCACCAGGCATCGAAGGGTTTTTCGACCAAGCGGCAGGGTGACGGCGGCTGGTACTACGAGATGGAGGTTGACGAGCATGTCGAGGCCGGGCTACCCAGCCTGCACGGCTTCAGCCGGGCTCTGGTCTCTAGGGTCCAAAAACCGCTAGTGGGCCGGCCGGTCGGCATCGACGCCCGGGATGGTCTGCCGGTCGTGCTCGTCTCCGACGGCGCCGATCGGGGCGGTCTGATGGTCTGCCTAACTCGCAAATCGCCATGGCGGCTCGACGGCACGCTCGGCCGCGACGGCATCTTGCGCGTTGCGTTGGCGGTGGGTGATGGGTTTTCCATCAAGCCCGGCCAGAGCGTCCAGTTGCCGCCCATGATCGTGGCCGCCTATCGGGGCGACGCGGCCGAGGGCACGGCCTACGTCCATCGGCTGCTGGCTTCAAGGGCGTCGGAACTCGACTTGGGCGACCTCAAGAGCGATATGTTGGCCGCCATCCGCCGCACGGCCGCGCCGCTGGACGCCAAGCTTCAGCCCGACCCCAACGCCCCGTTGCCCGAGTTGGACCTTTGCATGATGGTCCAAGCCGACTGGGCCCGACAGGACAAGCTCGATGAAACGCCCGAATCGTACGCGGCCGCCGCCAAGTTGCATCTGGAAAAAGCCCGGCAGGTATTGGACGATCTAATACAAACTGCTCGCACGCCCGAGTTGACCGTCCAGGCCGTGCAATTGGATCGCGTATCGAGCCTGGCCAATTGCAAGGAGCCGAGCCTCGACGAGAGCCGGCTGGTGTATCAGCGCGTACGCTGGCTGAAGCGGCGGATCGTGTTGGCCAACCCGCTAATGAACTTTGGCAAGCTGCTCTGCACGAAGCGGGTGCCTACCTCGTACAGCCATCTGGTCATGCAGTATTACGGATGGCGTGCCCGGCCGGGCGGCGGTATCTGCGTGATCGACAAGCCGGGCCAATCGCTGGCCTGCCGCGACATCCTCGATGGCAAGCTGTCCGGCGGCTGCGTGCTCGAACCGCGGCTGTCGTACGATGGCAAGCGGATCGTCTTCTCGTACGTGGAATGCAAGGATGGCGGACACGACTGGAAAGAGTTGGACAACGTAACCGACGACGGCTTCTATCACATTTACGAAGTGAACGTCGACGGGACCGGGCTGCGCCAACTCACGGCCGGTCCGTACGACGACCTGATGCCCACCTACTTGCCCGACGGTGGCGTGGCCTTCGTCTCCACTCGTCGACGCGGTTACGCCCGATGTTTCGGTGGCCAGTTCAGCCAGCGTTGGCACGTCTACACGCTGCACCGCATGGACGGCGACGGCGGGAACATCCACACGCTTTCGTTTCACGACACGAACGAGTGGTTCCCCACGGTTTCCAACA
>CAZDHN010000041.1:0-16962 GCA_964505115.1 uncultured Planctomycetaceae bacterium | reverse complement strand
TGGCTCTTCTCGGTCGTGCGCGGCCGGCGTTGGGTAGCTCGGCGAGTGCCCGACGACGCGGTTGTCGTTTTACCCAACATTCACATCATCGGTCGGGTGAAATTGGACGACCCGTCCAACTACCGCGCCTCGCCCGATTTGGTCAGTTACGCCGTGAAGCGTGGCTGGTTTGACCCGGCCGTCGGCGAGCCGTTCAACTTTCGCAAGGCGTACCGCAAGAGCCGGTACGATCAGGCCGACTCGCGGCGCTGGCAAGGCCGCCGACAGGTCGCCGGTTCCGACCAGCCCTGGCCGCCCGAGTGCCCGCCGCCGTTTTCCATCCGGCCGAAAGAGAAGGTGACCGTCGCCCGGCTGATGAAGGTTTTGCGTTTCACCGGCACGCCGGGCACGCTCAGCACGCCGTCGACGCAGGAGGGGGCCGTCTTCCAACTTCGTGCCGACATGCCGCCGGCGATCGGCTGCGTCTATTGGCGAACCACGGCCGAGCCGGCTACCGGCGTCTTCACGCCCTGGTATCTGGGCGTCACCGAGACGCCCGAGTGCTACTATCGCCCGGTCGACATTCGCACCCAACTAACGCTGGCCCATCACTTCCAGCCGCCCACCGGTACGTTCGACCTCGACCCAAAACTGGCCTGGTGGAAATTCCGAACACTTCAGGACCGCGTTCGCTCGGAGTGTCTCAAGCCGGATTCAAAGGTACGGGCCGTTTGGGCCGAGTTCGAGCAGGCCGCGCTGGCCGCCCAACCGCACGTCGAGTCCCAAGCCCTGCGTCTCTGGCGAACCGACCCCCAATCCGCCCGAGCGCTACTGACCGACTACTGCTTCATCCAAGCCCAAAAAGCCCGCCAACTGGCCGATAGGTTGGGGGCTGAGAGTGGTGCTCAAGGCAATTGATAGGCTGACAAATGAAGAAAACGCCTCTGAAGAATGACCGTTATACTTATCGCGTGACCTGGTTGGAGGAGGACGGGGAGCACGCGGGGCTCTGCGCGGAGTTTCCCAGTCTGAGCTGGCTGGCAGCGACGCCCGAGGGCGCGCTGCGCGGTATCCGGCGGTTGGTGGCGGATGTGGTTGCCGACATGAAAGCTGTCGGCGAGCCCGTTCCGGAAGCGCTTGCCACGCGCAGGTTCAGCGGCAAGTTCCTGCTCCGCGTGCCGCCCGAACTGCACCGCGTGCTTGCCCTCGAAGCGGCCGAAGCCGGCATAAGCCTGAACCGGCTGGCAAGCGCCAAGCTCAGTCAATTGACAGGCTGACAAATGAAGAGAACGCCTCTGAAGAATGACGGCTACTTCTCGCTTGTGCCCGAGCAGGCGCTCGAGGTGGGGCGGTAGTGGTCAAGAGCCGCGGCCGCGCAGGTACTCCTTCAACTCGGGGATTCCGATCATGCCGAAGTGGAACACCGAGGCCGCCAGGAGGATCGTGGCCCCGGCTTCAACCGCTTCGTGGAAGTGCTCCAGCTTGCCGGCGCCGCCGGAGGCGACAATCTGGGCCGACGTGGCCTGCTTCATCGCGCGGATGATGGGCAGATCGTAGCCGGTCTTTGCGCCGTCACCGGCCTTGCTGGTTGGAAGTATTACCGGCACGCCGAATGAATCGACTTTCTTGGCCCACTCGACCGCGTCGGCCCCAGTGGCGGTACGGCCGCCGTCGATGTAGACCTCGTAGCCCGAGGGCATCGCTTCGTTCCGGTCGACGTCGATCGCCACCGTCACTTTCTCCGCGCCGAATTCCTTGACCATTTCGGCGATGACTTCCGGCTTGCGGAATGCGGCGCTGCTGGTCGAGATTTTATCGGCCCCGGCCTCCAGCACGGCTGCCGCCGATGCCACGTCGGCGATGCCGCCGCCGACGGTGAACGGCACGGTCGTGGCCCGGGCCACGCGGCCGACCACGTCGAGCATCGTACCCCGGCCCTCGACAGTGGCCGTGATATCCAAGAGAGCCAACTCATCAGCTCCCGCCTTGCAGTAGCTCTCGGCGCACTCCACCGGATCGCCCGCGTCGCGAATGTCGACAAAGTGAACGCCCTTGACCACCCGGCCGTTCTGCATATCCAAACAGGGCATGATGATTGGCTGAGCCATTGTTCTCTCCTTTTTCTGCCTGTATTGCTTTGCTGTAACCGTTCCCGCCATTTCCGGCGACTGTCCCCTTTTCTGGCGCACGTCCACCACCGAACGACTTGTATAGCTTGTCTGGCAAGTCGCGTCAACTCAGGCCACCGGACGTACGGCGCGCACCGCGCGGGTGCCACTGGCGTCTCGCCAGTGCAATACGAACCGGAGCTTGCTGGTTGTTGTCTCCGTAGATCGGCGAGCGTATGTGCGGCCATAAGTCGGTAGTCGCCCGGCGGGCTCTGGGAATACGAACGAACAAGCTCCGGGCTAGTCAACACTGGCGAGACGCCAGTGGCACCCCGTAACCGCTTGTCAAACAAGACGTGAAAGACCACTATTGCTTCGTCAATCTTAGGAATTGGGGTGCCACTGCTGGCTTGTCCAGCAGTGCAGACCCGGTCGGCACTGCAAAGCACTGCTGGGCAAGCCAGCAGTGGCACCCACGGTTACGGCGTCAACCCCAAAAACAAAGCTTGACAAAGCACTAGTTCAGAACACCCGCAAAACAGTTGCGGCGCGCCGTGGTTTGCGATAGCATGTGCGTAACTGGGCTCTACCCGCTTCCGTTTTCAATTGGAGAGAATCATGACGCATCGCATTGCGACCGCTTTTGTACTGCTGGCTTGGCTGGGATTTGTTGCCGTTAATGCCGTGAGTGCCGAGCGACCGGCCGAGAATTACGACGAGAGTAAGGTGCCCAAGTACGAGTTGCCCGATCCGCTGGTGCTTTGCAACGGCCAGCGAGTTATCGACTCCGCAACATGGCGCAACCGCCGCCGGCCGGAGATACTCGGGCTGTTCGAGGAGTACGTGTACGGCAAGTCGCCCGGCCGGCCGGAATCGATGCGGTTCCAGGTGAAATCGGTCGTTAAGGATGCCTTGGATGGAAAAGCCACGCGGAAAGAAGTGACGGTGCTGTTTAACGGCAGGCAGGACGGCCCCAAGATGGATATCCTCATCTACCTGCCCAACGCGGCCAAACGGCCCGTGCCGATCTTTCTGGTAATGAACTTCTACGGTAATCACTCCATCCACAAGGACCCGGGCATCACGCTTTCAAAAGCCTGGATGCGCGACAGCGGGCATTTTGGCGCGGTTAACAACCGGGCAACCGAGAAGTCGCGTGGTGCGCGCCGCGCTCGCTGGCCGATCGATTTGATCCTCGGCCGCGGCTACGGGCTGGCCACGATCTACAACGGCGACGTCGACCCCGACTTCGACGACGGGTTCCAAAACGGCGTCCACCCGATGTTCTATGAGAACGGCCAGAGCAGGCCGCGGCCCGACCAGTGGGGAACGATCGGCGCCTGGGCCTGGGGGATGAGCCGGGCGATGGACTACCTGGAAACCGACGCCGACATCGACAAGAAGCACGTCGCCGTTATGGGCCATTCGCGATTGGGGAAGGCCGCGCTCTGGGCCGGCGCGCAAGACGAACGGTTCGCCCTGGTGATATCCAACAACTCGGGCTGCGGCGGGGACTCCTTGAGCCGTCGCTTGTTTGGCGAGACGGTTTGCGGAATCAACACCGTCTTCCCCCACTGGTTCTGCGACAACTTCAAGAAGTTCAACGACCGCGAGAACGAACTGCCGGTCGACCAGCACATGCTAATCGCACTGGTAGCGCCCCGACCCGTCTACGTGGCCAGTGCCGAGGATGACCCCCGGGCCGATCCGCGCGGTGAGTTCCTGGCGGCCAAAGGTGCCCATTCCGTCTATCGCCTGTTGGGTACCGACGGCATGGCTGCCGAGGCGATGCCCCAGCCCGAGCAGCCGGTAACCAGCACTATCGGTTACCACATCCGCCACGGCAAGCACGGCGTTCTCGACTCCGACTGGCAGCGCTACATGGACTTCGCCGATCGCCATTACAGGAAGTAGACTTTGCCGCCCTCGTGCTAAGCGTTGCGCTTAGTGGAGGCACCCATCACTTTGGCTGTGACAGACTACTAGCCCAACCCCCGAGCGGTTGCCACGATATCATCGCAATACTGCTCCATGGTCTTGTTCAGCATGGCGCCGTTCTTAACATGCTTTGCGGCGTGTTTGAGTATCTCTTCAAAGACCTTGAATTGTGACGGGCAGGTAATGAAGTTGTGCGGATGGCTCCACAGATGGACGACGCCGTTGTTCCGTACGGCGTTGTCGAGCATATGACGCCAGCGCCGAAGCGTTACCGCTACCGGCACTTTCTTTCGCGCGTTACGGCGCCAATTCAGGAAATGTCCGGAGGGAACGGCGACAATCCCCCGATCGAATACTCCATCCGCTTGCGCTCTGTCCAGTACATGAAACTCCCGAAGAATATTCTTCAAGCGGGACGGACGTTGATACAAAGCCTTCCTGTAGCCGATGAAGCCATGGTTCTTCAACTCGTCTTGAAAACCGATCGCATTTCGAGGGTAGACAAGGGTCCGAAAGACACGTCCAAGCAGAGCGGCGGCCTGGCTGAAGGAGTGCATTTCCCGATCGAAACACTGCTTGGAAATCAATTTCTCGGAAAGCGGAAGGTGACTGAAGCCGTGAGCGGCAAGTTCATGCCCCAAGGGGCTATCCGCAATCACATCGGCAATTTCCGGATGAAACCAGCCGTCGTATTGTTTTTCACCGGCCTCCGCCCGGAAACTATCCAGCCAGTTGCTTCCATCTACCGTCACGTCATGAAACCATTCGGGATGCGCGTGGAATTGATCGGACGAGAGCATTAAGGCGCCGACGAAGGCGAACGTCGCGCGAATCTCCCACTTCTCCAGGAGCGTATTCAGCCTGGAATAGACGCCGCTTAGGTTCTCCCGGGTAAGCAGCGCCTGGTGTTCGTCGGTTAGGTGATCGGCCAGGCCCCATTTCCCCTCGCAGTCGAATGAGATAATAAAAGACGGTTTGGACATGATGGGTTTCCGCCGCTCAATGGATTTATTTCATGCCGGAAGCGTTCTCGGGTGGGATAGCCTCAAACCCAAAGTCGCCAGCCGATGCGCAAAATGAAATGGTTTGAAAGATGCGTTTCTTCCTTCCATGGAAAATAAATGTTTTCGCCTCCGTCTTCGCATCGCCTTTCCAGCCAAGCTGCTTTAGCCAACCATTGATATGCCGGTTGGCGTTGAAAATCAAGATCGCATGGCCGCCGGACTTTATTGCGGCCCGCCGGGCGGCATCAATCAGGATTCGCATCCGCTGCTGGCAGGAGGCACGCATGTCGATGATCCGGGCCACGTTCAAGCCTTTCCTCGGCCCCAGCGAGAGAATGATGAAATCTACTTCTTCACCGCGATCATCATCAAGGTAGATCAGAAGATGGCGGGGACCGAACGGGTGGAAGAAACGCCATTGGAATAGATCCTCGTCCCAAACGGGCGCGGCCTCCACCCCTTCTCCCAACCGATTCATGGCGGCCACGACGCGTTGCGAGAGTTCCTTTTCCGGACACAAGGTGCAGCGGCAAGCAGCGTCTCGAAAGACCAGACGCTCCCGGCAAGCGGATTCAAAGCGACGCGGTGTCGCCCCATGGCCGGAAACCATCCGCCAACCCGTGGCCAGACCGCCGCCGACCGGCCGCAACATCTTCCGATACCAGGCGGAGTCGGCCCTCTGGCATTTCAGCTTCTCGTAAATATCGGAGACCGGAGGCGTCACGCCCGGAATCAGGGCATGCTCGTCGCCCGTGAACGATGAGAGGATCAGCATAAGGCCGATGCCGGAGCGGTGTTCGACGTCGGCCATCAGATTGTGCAGCGCGGGTACTTGGGTAACTTCTCCGTTTATCCGCCAGGGGATGCGCATTTTGTGAATGCAGGCGATGACGTCATCATCTTCCCGCACACCCAGCAGGAAGTCACCCCAATCCGGTTTCGCCAGCTTGTTTTCCTGATAGAGCCACTGCCAGTAGAGCGGGTTGGCCTGATAGGCATCCGCCCCAAAGTTGCGCCGGGCAAACGCAATGTAGTTGCGACGAAATCGTTCGGCAAAGGGAACCCAGCGGATGTCATTCATTGGGTTGACTGAGACTCCTGATCTTTTTGAACCTTCCCGAGTGATGTTCGCGCTCGACAATGCGCACCTTTACGGGAACCTTGAAAGGCGCCAGTCTCTCTTGGCAGTATTTTTTTAGACGAATGCTCAACTCTTTTCGGCTTTCCTCATGCTTCAATGTCACGTCGGCACAGCAGATATTTCCGGTGATCGCATTCTTCTGAGTATAGACCGTGACGCCGGCCACGTTTTCCATGGTCTGGATCACGCTCTCCACTTCAATGGGATAGAACTTCTCTCCGCCGACATTTATCAGTTCGGATTTTCTGCCGAGAATTCGGATGTACTCCCCATCCACCAGAACCGAATCGCCGGTATCGAACCAGCCGTCCGAGGTGAAAGGGCTGGGCGCGTTGAGGTAGCCGAGCATGGCTGATTGCGCTTTGATTTGCAGTATTCCATCCACCACCCTGGTCTGAAACCCTTCGCCTCCCACCTTTACCCAAAGGGAATCGGAACTCTTGGATTTCGAACGCAGGATGCCGACCTCGGAAAGGCCGTAGGTTTGCAGCATGCGAATGTGGGGGTAGAGCGAGTTAAACCGCTTTAGGGTCGTTTCCGGCATGGGTTCCGTCCCATAGGTCACGGTCTTCAAGGAAGAAAGATCGTGAGAGCGAAAAGCCTCGCTCAGCAAAACCAAGTTGAGGAAAGTAGGCGACGTGGGCAGAAGCTCGACTTGATATTGATCGATCGTATCGAGCACTGTCTGCGGGGAACGATCTCTCACGGTTACCAGGCATCCACCGTTGGCAAGGGTGTAAAGCATGGTGTTGACGCCGCCGATATGGTCGAACAATAAGAACGATATCGCTCGCAGGGACGCTCTTCTTACTCTGAATTTTTCCAGCAGGTCCACCAGATCGTGAACGGCCGCCTTGCTGTCGCCGGTGGAGCCGGAAGAAAAAAGCACCAACCCCGGATGGCCTCTTTCTCGCAACGTCCGGTAGAACGGATGATCGGCCGCGCGTTCTAGCATGGAAATGGAAACTTCGTCGTCTTCCCCCAAGGTTATAACGGCTTGGCCTTCCGCAATTTCGATGAAATCATTTCTCTTGTCGGCCACCGAGCTTGTAAGTGGCGTTAGAATGCAATCGTGCTCGATCAAGGCCAGGAAAAGCGCCACGGCGTTCGGCGAGAAATCGGCCTCGATAATCACGACGGAACCGGACGAAACACCTTGCTCGTCAATCCACCGCGACCAAAAGCGCAGGCGTTCGGACAACCATCCATACGTATAGCTCCGCTCGCGCCAGATGAATGCGTCGTTGCTCTTGAATTCCTCGAACACGTTCAGCAAGAAGTCGATGTTCATGACACGCCGCCAAGGAAAATGGTCTGCCCGGTAACGAAATCACTCTCCGGTTGGATGAAGAATTCAATCACATTCAGAACATCCCGGAATTCGCCGAATCGAGGGATCGCCTGACGCTGGAGAATGGCCTGGATCCGTTCCTCGGGCACGGAACGGATCAGATCGGTCAGGATGGGGCTTGGTCCCACGGCGTTGACGGTAATGCCCATCTCGGCAAACTCGCGGGCGAAGATTTGGGTAAGAGTCAAAACGGCCGCCTTGGAGGCGGCGTATGCCGCTTCGCCTTCCAACTTCAAGGGCGTGGCGACGGTACCGAAGTTGACGATCCGGCCGAACCCTCTCTTCTTCATGAGTTTTGCCGCTTCCCGACAGAAAAGGAAGGTGCCAAGCGTATTGGTTTCGAGAATCTTCCGCACCGTTTTGCTGGGCGTAAGGATGGAGTGATTCATTGACGCCGTGCCGGCATTGTTGATCAGGACATCCAACCGCTTATCGGTCTTGCGGATATCGGAAAACATGCTTCTGACTTGATTCTCATCAGCCACGTCCAGAGTGTAGTGTCTATAATTGGCGTGATCGAAGGTCTTCTCGCCCCGGCTGCAACCGATAACCATCAAGCCCTGTTCGGCATAATGCTCGACAAGCCAGCGCCCGATCCCCTTGCGGGTGCCGGTTATCAGCATGACGCGAGTATCATCCATCCGGCTGCTCCTTCATGAGAAGGTGGATGTATTGAGCCAGTGCTTCAACCGTTCTAAACGGGCTGTTTTTTCTGGAAACGGCCCGCTCGTCGGTTAACGTTATGACCACGTCCAACTTGTCTTCCAGCGATTGTTCAATCGTGACAATCAGATCGACAAGCCCCATGGAATCCAGAGCAGATCCGGCGCCAAACAAGATAGTCTCCGGCGATTTTTCCAAGACGCCTTCTCCCTTGGAGGCATGGAATTCATCGATTGCTTCGTAAATAGTCTCGTATATTTCTGAAATGTCGGTCATTGGTTTTCTCCAACTGATACTTGGTATCACTTCGGCCAAATGGCAAAACGCTTTGTACGATGACGCCGCGAAGCCGTCGGCGGAAAAGGCCGGTGAACCGGCCTCTTTGGAGAGCATAATGCATCACGCGATTTTGTAAAGGTTACCTGCAACCGTTCAGGGGGGGAGTTTCCACCACGCGTGGTTCGCCGGTGGAGCGCTCCCTAATTGGACAACGCCACCTTCGGGATGGGTGCCATGCGCAAGTGCTTACCCCCACTGGGCTTGCCCCAGTGGAAACAAGGTCTGCAAACTAGAAACGTGAGTCCCGCCCTTCTATCCCGTCTCCGCTTCCGCCAAAGGCGGAAGCGGAGACGGGACATGGCCCGAGTGCGGGGGCGTAGTTTCCAAACGCCGATCCACTGGGGCAAGCCCGGTGGCGTTGTCTCGAAGTCGCCAAAGTGGCGCTGTTCAACTAAGCCTGATCGATTTATTATCAGAGTATCCAGTGCCCCGTAGGAGGCGGAAGCAGACTCTCGATGAATGGGCGAGAAGGAAAGCGGCAGGCGCACCGAAGCAGATCATCCGGAAGCTGCGAGAAGCGGATACGTTGTCGGTGTCGGGCAGGCCGTCGGCCAACTACTCGACGGAACTTGCGTTTTCATACCAGCAGCGATTACGTTTCTTAACCCCCCGTTTGTGGCGGAAAACAATCTGTCCGGCATGCGTATATTGAAGGGCGCAGGAACACGTTTGTAGCTGGATTCGCAAGAATTCAGCCCGTGAGCGTAAATCCGTCTGAATTCTTGCGAATTCAGCTACCAACGTGTCACCGATCCATTGAGGTTCCGCAAACCCGTTCCTGCGCCCTATATTGAAGCCGTCGCCCGGTCTCCCTCCTGATAATCGGCGAGTTATGCTATCATGGGGACTTGAAAACGTAGGCAGTGGAGGAGGAGAAACGGTTTGCTGATAGGGCCGGTTTTTTCGCGCGAGGTTGTGATTGCCCCGAGGCGAACGCGCCTTTACATCGCGCGGACGGCCTACGTGTTGGCGCTCTTGGTGCTGATGAGCACTGCCTGGCTGGTGCTGACGGGCACGCAGGTGGTTCGCGACGTGGGCGATCTGGCCCGATTCGGAATGATTCTGTTCCAGATACTGGCCCCGCTGCAACTGGCGTTGGCCCTGTTCTTCTCTGCCATGCTGGCCGCAAGCGCGGTGGCGCAAGAGAAGGATCGCCGCACGCTCGTTCTGCTGCTTCTAACGCGGCTTACAAACAGCGAATTGGTGGTCGGCAAGCTGCTGGCCAGCCTGTTGAACGTGCTCGTGCTGGCCGCCGCCGCGCTGCCGCTGTTCATGTTTTCGGCCCTGCTGGGCGGCGTATCATTCGGCCAGATAGGCCGGGCGCTGGCAGTCACGCTGGCTAGCGTGGCGGCCTGCGGCAGCTTGGGCTCCACGCTCGCGCTGTGGCGAGAAAAGACCTTCCAGGCTCTGGCCATGACCGTGCTGGTGGTGGTGCTCTGGCTGGCAGTTTGGGAGATTGTGGCGGCCGGCGTTTTGGGGCCCGGCTGGCTGGGGCTCTCCAGCGCTAGTTGGGCCGCCGCCATGAGCCCCTGGCAAGCCATCCTCGAAGCCGCCCGACCCTACGTCCGGGCCGAACCCGCCCTGGGACCGCTCGGCACGCCGGTCAATTTGTTCATTGTCGTGGCCGCCACTGTCGCACTGCTGCTAAACGGCCTGGCAATCGCCATGGTCCGCGTCTGGAACCCTTCGCGCGAAAGCCGCGCGAGTGAGAGTCGGGGGGGCAGCCGCGAGGAGGAAACGCCGCGGCCGGCAAGCATCTGGGGCACCGAACACGATCTGGCAAAGTCGGCCAAACAGCCGGCCACGAAGCCCAGAACATCCCCGCCGGCCGCTGCCCGAACCCGACGCGTTTGGGACAACCCGATCATCTGGCGAGAGATGCGTACCTGGGCCTACGGGCGGAAGGTGTTGGTGATTCGGCTGGTCTACTTGCTGCTGTTCGCGCTGGCGGCCGGAAGCCTGGTTTTGCTGGTTCAGAGTGGCCAGCCGCTTACCCAACACGATACCCTGGTCGCCCTGGTCCCGCTGTTCCTGCTTAGCCTGGTGCTGGTCAACGCGCAGGCCGTCACCTCGCTGACCAGCGAACGCGACACCCGGGCGCTGGACCTGCTGCTGGTAACCGACCTCACGCCCAAGGAGATTGTCTTCGGCAAGTTGGGCGGCGTGTTTTATAACACCAAGGAGATGGTCGCTTTGCCGATTCTGTTGTGTGGATACCTCTGGTTCATCGGCGCGGTGAGCCTGGAGAACCTGATCTATCTGACACTTGGGCTGGTCGTGCTTTATGTATTCGTGGCCATGCTGGGCGTTCACTCGGGAATGATATACGGCAACTCGCGAGCCGCAATTGCCACCAGCCTGGGAACGCTATTCTTCCTCTTCGTCGGCGTGGCCACCTGCATGAGGATGATGGTTGCCTTCAGCGGTTCGTTTCAGGCCCAGTTGCAGCCGTTTCTGGCACTAACGATCGGCGGCGGCATCGGCTTGTACGTGGCGCTTGGCGCAAGGAACCCCTCGGCCGCCATCGGGGTGGCTTCGTTCCTCTGCCCGTTCGCCACTTTTTACGCGATTACCAGCTTCCTGCTCGATTACACGCTCGGCGTCTTCCTGGTGACGATCGCCGCCTACGGGTTCACCACCGCCGCCATGCTGGTGCCGGCAATTTACGAATTCGACGTCGCCACCGGCCGAACAACCGTCGGTGAAGATTAGGGAAGAGGAAAGAGGATCATCCGTGTCGATGCTGATTCAGTACATGCCTGGGTTCGTGGCGATGGGCGTGCTGATCTTGTGTTCCGCCTTCTTCTCCTCCAGCGAGGCGGCCTTCTTCTATCTTAGGAAGAAAGACCGCCGCAGGCTGGCCGGCGGCAACCGGGCGCAGCGAATCGCCGCAGCGCTGCTGGCCGATTCCGATCGGCTGCTAACCGCCGTGCTCTTCTGGAACCTGCTGACCAATTTGGCCTACTTTACTATCGGCTCGATTGTCGCCATTCAACTGGAACGCGACGGCCGCGCCGGCGAGGCGGGCGCGCTGGCCGTCGGATCGCTGCTGGTAATGATCGTCTTCAGCGAGATGTTGCCAAAGAGCCTGGCCGTCCTCCAGCCACGCGGCCTGGCAACGCTCTTGGGCATTCCACTGACCGCCGCGGTCCGGACAATCGATCCCCTGCTGCCGGCACTGCGAATGGCCAACCTGCTGTCGAGACGGCTGTTCTGTCCCCGCTTCCGCCCGGAACCGTACCTGCGGTTGGGTGATTTGGAACGGGCCGTCGAGCTGTCGACTTCCGACGCCGCGCTTCTGGAGCAGGAACAAACCGTGCTGCAGAGCATCGTTTCGCTGGGCGACGTTCGAGCCGATGAGTTGATGCGTCCGCGGATGCAGTTCCAATCGTTTCGCCCACCCGTCTCGCTTGCCGAACTGGGCGGACAGTTGCCACCCAGCGGATACCTGCTGGTAACGGAACCGAACAGCGACGAGATATTCGCCGCGATAGCCCTGCGCACGCTGTCCGATATCCCCACCGAGCACCTGGAGCGACATGCCACCGAGGTCATCTACGTGCCCTGGTGTACTTCGGTGGCCGAGACGCTGGAACTGATGCGGCAGCGGGATCGGCAGGTGGCCGCCGTCGTGAACGAGTTCGGCGAGACCATCGGGATACTCACCTTCGACGATATCCTGGACACGATCTTCAGCCGTGCTCCCAGCCGGAGCCAACGCCTGTTCGAGCGGATGCCCATCCGCCGGACCACGCCCGGCACCTGGCACGTCACCGGCATGACCAGCCTGCGCCGCTTGGTAAAGCACTTCGGAGTGCGGCGGCCCGCCAGCAAGAGCTTGACGGTGGCGGGCGTTGTCCAGGAGGTGCTGGAACGCCTTCCCAAACCGGGCGATCAGTGCGATTGGGGACCCTTTCACTTCAGCGTGATCGACGTACCCGAGCGCGGGCAACTCCTCGTCGAACTGACCATGTCCGACCGGGTGGAGGAGTCGCCATGATCGGCACGGCCCTGATATTGGCGGCGTTGGGTATCTTTCTCAGCGCGTTCTTCAGCGGATCGGAGACCGGTTTCTATCGGGCCACGCGAACGCGACTCGTGTTGGACGCCTTGGGAGGCGACCCGATCGCGCGCGGATTGGTTTGGCTTACCAACAACTCCTCGCTGTTCGTGGCCACCACGCTGGTGGGCAATAATTTGGCCAGCTACATAACCAGCCTGGCTATCGTGATGGGTACACAGGCGCTTGTGACAAGCGAGGGGCACGCGCCCGAACTGATCGCGCCCTTGCTGTTGGCCCCGCTGCTGTTTGTCTACGAGGAGTTGCTGCCGAAGAAGATGTTCATGGAGGCCCCCAATCGCTTGCTGCGACGCAGCGGACCGTTGCTGTTCATCTTCTTCGTGCTGTTTCTTCCGGCCAGCATAATTCTCTGGGGCCTAAGCAAGATTCTAGCCCTGTTCGTGGGTGAATCGCCCGAACAGGTCCGCTTGACGCTCGCCCGGCACGAACTCGGACGCGTCCTGGACGAAGGCCACGAGGCGGGAATCCTGCACCCCGCGCAACAGAGCATCGCCCGGGGTATCTTCGCCGTGGCCAATCAACCGGTCAGCCGGCACGCCACGCCGCTTAGGGACGTGCCCCGCGCCAGGGCCGACATGAGTAGGGAAGATGTCCTGCGATTGGCCCGACGCTACCGAATCGCCGCCGTACCGGTCGAAAGCCCCGTCGAAGGCCCTGACGCCGATCGGCAACTGGTCGGCTACGTGCGCGTGGTCGACCTGAGCCTGAACGAAGCAGAGGGCTTGGAAACGGTGCGGCCCCTGCTGGAAATTGGCGATGCCGATACGCATGTGGCCGCGCTGATGCGAATGCATAACAGCGGAGAGAGCCTCGCCCGAGTGATCGACGCCGACGGCGGCACCATCGGCATTCTGACCGCGCCCGATCTGCGGGCGCCGTTTTTTCCAGGCGGAAAGCAACCGCGGGCGTGAATGCGATTTCACAATGCGGTAAGCCGTGCATCCGATGGCGGCCGGGTATTTCGTCCGCTACTTGTGATAGCCCAGCGACTTGACCACGGAGAGCATTTCCTCGTAGGTGATGAAACGTCGCCGGTGATGCAGCTTGTAGCCGTCGATTGCCATGGCCAATTCGCAAGCGTCGGGCGACAGGCCCTCGTGGCTGTTGGCAAACTGCCGCCGCTCGCCTGTCGGAACCTGCCCCGCCACATCGTAGTTGCGTCGGTCAACAAACGTTCCGCTGGAGACATCCAGTCCTTGCGACATGTTTGATATCCTTTCGATCCAAATTCAGTAAACCGAACCCTATTGGCTAAGTAAATCTAGGATGCAATTCGCCCCTCGTCAAATAGAATGCGCCACCCACAACGGTAAAAACCGTTATGCCGGTTAGGCGGGGCCGTTTGAGGGAGCCGGCCGTCGGCACGCTTCAAGAATAGCTCACCGTTTATCGCGGCGCAATTCGGCCGGGCTGACGTGCCAATTCCAGGCGGCCGAGCAAGCGGTGGCTCGGCTGGTGTTGGGGATCCAGGGTCAGCGCTTGCCGGGCAGCCGCGGCGGCCGCGTCCGGCCTGCCGCTGGAGCACTCAGCCTCGGCTAGGGCGTGGAGTATCTCCGGCGTCGGAACGCCCCGGCCGGCGGCCAGCGAAAAGCTTTGGGCCGCGTCGTCGTAACGTCCCATCGCCGAATGGGCCTCGCCCTGCAAGTAAAGCACTTGCCGCGGCTCCTCGCCGGGTGAGTAAGTGTCGGCCAAACTCTGCAAAACGGATAACGCCCGTTGAGGCTGGTTCAACTCGCGATACAACTCGCCAATCTCCATCAGAAGCCCCCGGTCGTTGGCTGCGTAACCAAGTGCCCGATGGTAATCGGCCAGCGCCTGGCGAACGTCGCCGCCCTTGTGATTGATCCGACCCCGTATCAACCAGCCGGCAGCCAGCTTGGGATCGAGGTCCAGGGCCTGCTCGGCCTGACCTCGGGCGAGTTGCGTTCGCCCGATTTCCAGGTACATCTCGGCAAGCCGGACATGCAGACTCGCATCGTCAGCCGCCAATTTGGCCGCCACCTCCAACTGACCGATGGCCTTGGATCTGGCACCGCGACGCCAGAGTGTCTCGGCATAGTTTCGCCGGGTGTCGCACTCGACCGGACACGCCTCGACTGCCCCGGCAAGCAATGTCTCGGCTTCCTGCCAGCGTCCTCGTTCCATCGCGGCAACGCCCTGCTGAGAGAGCTGCCGGCATGTGGCCAAGGACTCCGGAACCGGACCCTCGCTGCCCGGCAACCGACATCCCAACACCGAAACGAGCAGCAGGCACAGCCAGACCAGCGATCTGTTACTCCGTGTTTGATGGGTGCCAGGGGCATCTTGCCCGTGCTTCCCGCCCAGTGACAATAGTGGTTTGCAGAGACTATGCATTGATGAGAAGTCGTCAGATCCTTATGGAAATCGAGACGCTAATGATAGCAAAAGGCCCCCGACGCCACTATCCCGATTTGCCCGGCAAACGGTGGGCTGCTAGATGTGAGAGCATCCCACTGGAAGATTTATCGCCCTCCTGCCATACTAACCGGGATTATTCACTGACCAATCGTAACCCGAAGCGTAAGCGAGGGACGCTCGGCGGATTCTCTCGCATTGGCTTGACAGTTGCCTCGCCACACTGCTCGTTCGTAGGTGTAACGAGTGGCTGACCAAACTCGTTTGGCGTCCCTCGCTTACGCTTCGGGTTACCATCGGGTGGTGAATAGTCCGGGCTATGCCTTCTGGCTCGGGTGGAACGGAACGATGATGGAAACAGTCGAGCATAAGCGGCACGAGATGCACTATCAGGGGAGGGTGCAGGGCGTCGGGTTTCGCTACACGGTTAGGCAAATAGCCGCCAGTTTCGCCGTGACCGGCTATGTACGAAACCTGCCCGATGGTCGGGTGCAACTCGTTGTCGAGGGCCAAGGGCGGGAAATTCAGCGGTTTCTCGCCGAGGTTCAGTCGCACCTGGGCCGCCACATCGCCGATACTCAGGCAACCGTCAGCCCGGCAAGCGCCGCGTTCCTCGGGTTCGAGATCCGTTTTTGATAACAGCCCGGCCGATCCGAACCAAATCGTAAGCTCTCGCGTACGGAGCATTGGTGCCTTGTATACCACGGTCTTGGCCTGAACTCCTCGTTTTTCGGTCAGACACCACCCAGTGGAATGGTTGCGGCGGAGGGTCTAGGCCGGATAATGGTAGTTGGCTATCGACTCAGTCTCGTCACTCGTCACTAAAACCCTGTTTTGTAGTGAGCCCATCGGTCCATGAGCAGTCTGATCCTATTTGGCGTGGCGAACACCTGGATTACCCCACTTTGGCTGGTTGCAATCGGCTCGGCCGTTGCGGTGGTGGCGTTGTTGGTTACGTCGGGCCTGTTGCGGCTGATCGTACCCAAGGTGGCCGCCATCGCCAAAACCACCGCCAAAGAAGCCCTCTCGCAGCCGCTGTTCTACGTGATTCTGGCGATTGGGATATTCGGGATCATCCTCTTCCCGTTCATTCCCTACAACACTTTCGGCGAAGACGTGAAAGTGGTTAAGGACGCCGGCCTCACGCTGATCATGGTCCTTTCGATCATCTTGGCCCTCTGGACCGCCAGCGTGGCCATTGCCGAAGAACTTGACGGCCGGACCGCCCTGACGCTGCTTTCCAAGCCGATCGGCCGGCGGCAGTTCATTTTGGGAAAATTTCTGGGAATTCTTGCGCCGGTAGCCATTCTGTTCATCGTTTTGGGCACCCTGTTCCTGGCCAGCGTGTCGTACAAAGTGGTCTACGACGCCCGCGAAACGGCCAATCCGGAGCCTACCTGGCAAGAATGCCGCGACGAGATGCTGCAAATCTCGCCCGGCCTGGCTCTGGCGTTCATGGAGACGGTCGTGCTCACATCGATCAGCGTGGCAATCTCCACGCGATTGCCCATGTTGGCCAACCTGATGATCTGCTCGGCGATCTACGTGCTGGGGAATCTGGTGCCGGTTCTGGTGAAATCGTCGGTCGGACAGCTTGAATACGTGCCGTTTGTGGCCAATTTGCTGGCGGCCGTGCTGCCCGTCTTGGAGAATTTTAACATCTACACGGCCATTTCCACCGGCAGAGCGGTCCCATTGCAGTACCTTGGGGTGGCAGCCCTCTACTGCGTTCTCTACAGCTCGGTTGCCATGCTGGTCGCACTGCTGCTGTTTGAAGACCGCGATCTGGCGTAACGATGTTAGCCGTAGCTGAATTCGCAAGAATTCAGACGGATTTGCTCACGGGCTGAATTCTTGCGAATCCAGCTACAAGCCGCGATGAACCCTGTCAGGAATCGCCGTTGTGGCTCTCCAATGCGGCTATCTTTTCTACCCGACGCTGATGGCGACCGCCCTCGAATTCGGTCCGTAGCCAAATCTCG
>CAZDHN010000040.1:0-17312 GCA_964505115.1 uncultured Planctomycetaceae bacterium | reverse complement strand
GGCGTTTAAGGGGTTGCTAGCATTGCAGTCCCACCCCTTCGGCGAATACTTACCGGAATCAGCGCGTAACTCATACACCAGCGGCGACTTAGGGCCGGCGTATGCGGGTGGCCCAACACTGAGGGTTTCGTCGATCATGGCCTCTTCCAGCCCGTTATGGCCGCGCACCTGCCGGCCGGTCTTATTGAGCCCCTTGACCTCGACGCGGTGCTTACCCAGCACGACGCCGCCCCGCGCCTTGATGTGGTAGTTGCCGTCCATGATTTGCCCGACGCTGGCCGGGCCGGAGGTGCCCTCGATGGGTACGAACCTGACGCTACCCAAGTCGACCGGCTTGCCCTCGAAAGTAACCGTGCCGTGGACCACCTTGCTGGGAAGCCCCTTATCGCCGCAGCCGGACAGGAGCAGGCAAGCCAGACCCGTCAACAGGGCCGCTGTCAGAATACGCATGGTCGCCTCTTCTTATTGGAACCGGATCGAATACAGGTCGGCGTCTTTTAGCTCGAAGCGAAGTCGCACCGGCTTGCCGGCCAGCTTGCTGACGTCGGAGCCGCCCTTCCAGACGACGGCCTGCTGGAGCGTATCACCGAATATAGCGGGGCAATCGGCCAGCGCGAAGCCCTCGATGGGCTTGCCGTCGGCGCCCTGAATCTCTACTCGGATGCCGCCCGCCGCCGAGGTGGCGAAGTTCAACAGCAACTCCTTGCCCTCGAACACAATCGGTTTGGTAACGAACTGGCCGCCGGCAAGCGGGGCGCGAATCGACACGAAGCCGTCAACACGCAACGTGTAACGCCGTAGCTTGCAGTCTTCGCCCTGGTAGTAGCCTTCGGTGGAATAGATCGACAGTTCATCCGGCGCGTCGGCCAGTGATGACTTGGTCACCACGATTCCCCGGGCGGTCATGTTGTTCCGATTGACCCAGCGTTCCTTTTGCGGACCGGGCCGAATGAACGCCTCACCCCAGCGATGGAAGTTCTGGCCGTCGCGGCTGGTCATGAATACACCGTCGGAAAGCCCCGGCCGCGGGTCCCAAGTGCGGCGACTGGGCATGAACCGCTTGGGGAAGCCCATCAGTATGTGCGGCGCCCGGTAGTAGGGCGTGATCTGGTTCGTGTAGAGGTGTTCCTTGGGCGCGCCGGGATACGCGATCCAGTCCGGCTCGGTCCACTTCTGGAAGTCGGTCGACGTGCAGGTCATGATGTCGCGCACGCCGTCGCGGAAGCCGCGATGGAACTCGACGTAACAGCCCCGCGTCTCGTCCCAGAAGGCCTGGTTCTGCGAGTCGAAGGCCCCCTTGGTAATGACGGGTTTCTCGCTGGTGAGCTTCCAGTTAATACCGTCGGGCGAGGTGAAGGCGACCAATCCACCTTTGCCGCTAGCCAACGCCTTGTACTTCTCGTCCGGCTTGCAGGCCGGGTTGGTGTCCTTGAAGGGCGCGAAGTTGTGTGCGCCCGGCCCCGACCAGACGATGTTGTTCTCCTTCGATCCGGCCCACTCGAACAGGCCCAGCTTGGGTTTGGTCCAGTGGATGCCGTCCTTGCTTTCCGCGTAGCAGTACTTCTGCTGCGGCCCGCCCTTGCGGGCTTTGCCGTG
This sequence comes from uncultured Planctomycetaceae bacterium, assembly GCA_964505115.1. Lineage (GTDB taxonomy): Bacteria > Planctomycetota > Planctomycetia > Pirellulales > Thermoguttaceae > CAZDHN01. Next base: position 15,716 of record CAZDHN010000040.1, on the reverse strand, counting down.
GTGGCAGCCGCGATAATACAGGCGGTAGATGTCGCCGTCCTGGAACACCGTGTGGTAGCCGGAGGTGTTGCCCTCCCAGGGCGCGTCGTGCACGATAGCCACCTCGCGCGGCGTCGGCATATTCAATACCAGTCGAGCACCGGTCATCGTGTCGATGAGGAAATTGTCAACCAATGGTTCCAGCCGCGAACCGATCTTAATCGGCTCGGCCGCCGAGGTGCCCAAACACATCGCGCCCGTCAGGGCAAAGGCCAATAGGAATCGAAACATCATTGGAGATTCTCCGTTCTTGGTAACTGGTCAAAGTGATTCTAGCCACGGATGAAACACGGATTGAACACGGATGACTGAATTATCGCAAGCGAGTCTCGTTTTTCTTATCCGTGTTTCATCCGTGTTTCATCCGTGGCTGATATTCTGCTTCCGATTCAACGGCTCTTGCTTTGACATGCTCAGTAGCTCCCGTCGATCACCTCGCCGCCAGCCCGCGTGGTGAGCCATTCGAGCGTCTCCTGGTCGATGGTTTCGCTGAGGAAGGATACGTGGCCGTCGGCGAAGGTGAAGTTGGCGCCACCCGGATGGTGGCTGTGCACGCCGGCCATTATATAGGTAGCGTCGCTGTTGATTCCATAGGCGGTGGTGATTTTATTCTCCGAGGCCCAGAGCTTCCCCAGCCGGCAGTCGAGCGCCGGGCAGTGCATGGCCACGTAGGGGTCGTCGGGCTTGACGTCGCTTTCGCCCACCAGCAGCGTTTGGCTGGTTCCGTCCAGGATATCGGCTAACGGGACTCTTAATCGTGTCGGCCCGAGCGTTTCGCCGGGGCTGACAGTTAAGGGCATCAGGATTTGCTCGTTGTCTCAGAAGCCGGTGTCATCGAATGCCGGTTAGCTCAACCACCTCGCCGTCCTTCCGGTCGCCGAGGCGGCCGTGGATCACCCGATTGATGCTGTAGCTGATCGGGTGTACGGAGCCGTCGCACATGACCATGTTGAACACGCCCGAGTGAACGCTACCCCAGTTCCAATAGGCCGGGTAGCCGGGTCGGTCCTGCAGGGGTGGCAGGCTGGTGCCGCTCCAACGATACTGATCGGCGTTCATGCCGTTGTAGGCCCCTTCGTCGTCCCCGGGGCACCAGGTGGATGCGCTGTCGCTGTAGCAATCCGCTTCGAGATACTTCTCGCCGATCATGTAGGTGTTCGTCGTGCCGTCGCGGACTTGGGCCATCGCAATTTCGCTCCGGGCGAAGGAGATTCCGTCCCATCGGCTGACGGGAGGGAATTCGCTGTCGCTGACCGTGTCATAAGTCGTGCTGATGTAGCCATAGCCCGACCAACCCGAGATGTTTGTGCCGGCGTTGGCGGCGTAGTCGTTGCGGATAATGATGGGTGTGCGATCGGCGTTGAAGTAACCTCGGGTGCTGCCTGGGCCCGAGCCGGAAGGGCCGCCGGTGCCCATCGGAGTACAAATCGGACGCCGCCGGCTGGGACAGTGAAACAGGGCCACCGGGACACGATTCCGCTCGGCCAGTGTGGCTTTTTTGGCGTCCGGCACGGGCCAGCCGGGCTGACCGCCGCCCATGTTGAAGATGTTGTCCAACTCGATGTATGGCAGCACCGTGAACAGCCAACCGCCCGGCTGGTCGCGGCCGAAACCCTGGTCGGGGTCGCCCTGCCAGCCCGAACCCCAGCCGCCCGTGGGGAAATGATCGTGCGTCTGGTGGTGCATGAGCATCGCCAGCCCAAGTTGCTTGAGGTTATTGCAGCACTGCATTCGCCGAGCCGACTCCCGGGCGGATTGCACCGCCGGCAACAACAACGCGATCAAGATGCCGATGATCGTAATCACCACCAGGAGTTCCACTAACGTGAAACCGCGTAGGCTACGATGTCGCATCGCACGTCCTCCGTGTATTGCCACCCCTTCGTGGTGGATCTCTCGCTGCCGGGTTGCCGGCGTTTAGAGTTTCACTTTAGCCAGGTAGATGCTTTTCTTGCCCTCGTGGCCGGAATAGTAACTCACCCAGAGTACGCCGTCCAAAAACACCATGCCCGGGTAACTGGTATCGCCGCCGGAAGGCAGCTTGAGGAACTCGGTCAAGCGGCCGTTTTCCACGTCGACCCAACAAAGGGCCGTTCGCACTTTGCCGTCGTATAGCCTTACGCCGGCCACGAAGCGGCCGTCGGGTAGGCGGATCATCTTCGGCCCGCCAATCTTCACGCCCAGGTCTTTCCAGGTCCACTTGGTATAGGGAGGTTGGGCAATACCCAGTTGCCCGGTCGACCCTTTGCCGTCGCGACGCAGCAGGCAGTAGCAGGTGTCGTCGTCGGTGAATACCAGCGAGCTTTCGTTGGCATAGCTGCCGCCGGGAAAGATGTCGTCGGCCAGCGTCTTCCAATTCTTCGCGTCGCGGGTGTGGTATAGCCGGATGAAGCGGGGCGACGCACAACGGTAGCCGATACCGTAACCCGCCCCCTTGTGCCAGGAGACGCTCCACATCCAGAGGTTGGGATCGGCGACCGGGATGCCTTCGCTCCAAGTGCGCCCGTCGGCGGAGAGCCAAACCATCGACTGGTGCGTTTTGCCGTCGAGCGGTTTGATTGCCCGAACGGCGCCGTTAAGCATGAGCTTTCCATCGGCGGTGATGGAGAGTTTGGCGTCGCGCACATCGCCGCCCTCTCGGGCGAGCAGTCCGGCCGAGGTCCACTTCCGGCCGTCGGTCGAGGTCAGCACGCGCAACTTGCCCGTGTCGCACACATGCCCCTTGCCTTCGCGAAACGCGCAGTACCAGGCGTCCTTGAAGCGAATCAGGTCGGTGAAGGCGTTGTGCGGCGCGGCGTCCCAGATCTTGCGTACCTCGAGCAGCTTTGCCGGCGCCGCGGCGCCGACGGAATTCTCGGCCGCCGCGACGGGCACGGCGCAGGCCAGGGTCAAAACGGCAAACCAGCCGGCGGATGCTTTTCGGAAATTAGTCTTCATCAACGTGCTCCTTTCACTCGGGGGGGAGGGGAAGTGGGGTGTGTTCGCCAGACCGCATGTAGTCGTGGTATTTCCAGGGTGGGTACTTGTTGCTCTTGCTGTCGTAAAACTTGAGCATTGCATCGTGTTCGGCAGTCAATTTGGCCAGCCGCTGGGGGTCGGTCAAGGGATCGTCGGTGCGTTGCTGCCAGGTTTGAAGCGCCTTTCGCAGCCTCGCCTGAATGGCCGCATATTGAGGCTTGCCCACCAGGTTGTTGAACTCGTAGGGATCGCTCTCCAAGTCATACAGTTCCTCGGGCGGGGCGTCGCGGAAGGTCGAGTATGCCCGGCGCACTTCTTCGGGCGCTGTGGTGAGTATGTCCAGAAGCCCTTTCTTTCTCGTAGCTATATACGTGGGGCCGGCGCGCCAGGTGCGTTCGGCCAGCGGGTTGGGCCGGTCTTGCATCAGGTTGACAATCAGCTTGTAGCGGCCATCGCGCACACAGCGCTGGGGGAAGTAGAGCGGCGGGTAATGGGAATGATATTCGGCGAAGAGATACTCGCGCCAGGGTGGCGAATCACCTTGTATCAAAGGCCAGAGCGACCGGCCGGGCAGGTTCGCGGGAACCGTCGCCCCGGCGGCCGAGAGAATCGTGGGCGCCAAGTCCACGGTTGCCACCAGATCATCCTTCACAAGCCCGGGGCGGATCTTGCCGGGAAATCGCATGATCAAGGGGACGTGCAGCCCCGCCTCGTAACAGGTGACTTTGGCCCGGCACGGTTGGGGGCCGTGGTCGCCCAGGTAGATGACCAGCGTTCGCCTCGCCATGCCCGACGCGTTGAGCCGCTCAAGCAGCATCCCCACGCCCGTGTCCAGCCGGCTGACGCAGTTGTAGTAGTTGGCCACGGCGGCTCGAGTTTCGGGCGTATCCATGCCCGCGTAGGTCCAGGTCGCCACGTCCTCCCCGTCAAGCGGCTTTTCCGGGAACCCGTCTTGTTGCCGCACATAGGGCACGTGGGCGTCGGCGTAGTTGACCATGAGGAAGAAAGGCTTGTCGTCAGCCTTCATGAACTCGCCGGCCACCTCGGCAATCTTCCGAACGTCACGGCAATGACGGTGCCAGCGGAAATCGAAGGCGAACGCCGAGGGCGGGTTGACGTGCAGCTTGCCGATGATGCCCGAGCGGTATCCCCTCTTCGCCAGAAGGTTCGGCAGCGGCACCACATCGGGGTACATGAAGTAGCGATGCGTCGCCAGGCCGATCTGCCCGTTCTGGTGTGGATAGAGCCCTGTAAGGATGGTGCTGCGTGACTCGCTGCAACTGGCCGTGGCCACGAACACCCGATTGAACCGCACCCCCTCATCGGCCAGCCGGTCCAGGTGCGGCGTGCGCACGTACTGGTCGCCGTAGCAGCCCAAATGGGGACCCGTATCTTCCGAAACGATCAGCAGGACGTTGGGCCTGGTGGCCGGTCCTCCGGCCTCGGCGGATTCGGCGGCCGACGCGCTCGTCCCGGAATGGGTCAGGGGCACGGCCAGCACGGCTGCCAAGCAAAGTCGTTGCATCCGCATGAGTTGCGATTCTCGATTTCGGCTTGTGGATTTCAGCAGACGGTCCACGGTGCGAGGCACTTCGTCATTCGCCATTGTTCTCCCCCGTCAACTCAAAGTCATGTGTCACCGCGTCATTGGCCGCGACGATCTCGACGCGCAGCTCGCTCTGCTCGTTGTATCTGGCCGGCAGGTATTGCTCCGTGGGCGGTCCGCCCAAATCCATCTCCAGCGACGGGGGACCGCTGGAATGGGGCATCTGACGATAGGCCGCGATCTCTACCCGGTGCGTGCCGACGGGCACGCCACCCTTGCTCCGGCAGACGTAGCGGCCGTCGGTGATCTGCGCCCCCGACCGGTATGCCTCGGTTCCGTCAACAGGCAAGAAGCGAATCTGGCCTTTGGCAACCGGCTCACCGCGATAACTGACGTTGCCCGAGACAACAACCCGCTCCAGTCCACCGGCGGACCCTCCACACCCGCCCCCAAACGACGCAGCCGACACGGCCGTCAAGGTAAGGACAAGAACTCGCCACCGTCCTACCGCGATTGCGTTGGTTTGGCTGGCAATCATAACGCATCCCCCGAAATAACTTCGCCGACATCGCGGGTCGTAAGGCCCTCGATCACGGTCGAAGCGATGCTCTCGGAGAGAAATTGCACGCTACCGTCGGCCATGGTAAAGTGGCACCCGCCGGGGTGATAGCTGGCAGGACCCGTGTGCCGGATGTTGTCGAGGCCGCAGTCGAACTCGCCGCCTGGCACGGTGCATGGTCCGTTGATGCCATCCAGCGTGTCCGTCAGCGCCAGCGTGACCCAGGCAAAGCCCAGGCGCGATCCGGCGCCGGCACCGGTCACTTCGGCAACCACCAGGGTGTTACTGGTTCCGTCGCGGATGTCGGCGATCCGGCAACCCCGCTGCTGCGCCATCACGCCGTCGGCATGGTCCAGGTGTTTCGGCCATACTCCGTCGCAAGTCCAATCTTGGCTGTCCGTTACACCGACGATGTTCGTCTGACGGCAGTCGTCATTCGGATGCGATCCGTTGGTGCCAAAACCCGTAAACCGGATCAACTCTCCTCCCTGCGGATCGCTGGGGCAAAGAAATGCATTGACGCGCGTCGCGGTCAGCTCGAAATTCACCTGGGTGTAGATGCTCGACCCCTGAAAATCGATCCCCTCATAAACGGCTTGCTGCTCCAGATACGGCAAGATAAACGTCCCCCAGCCCCAACCGGTGTAGGTGGTGGGCGTGGCCGTGTCGGGCCTGCAACCGGCGTCCGACGATGAACGCCATAAGATCGAGCCAGGTGGAAAAGTCAACTGGGCCGCGTGGTAGCCGTGCAACGCCAAGCCCACTTGCTTGAAATTGTTGGCGCACTGCATCCGCCTGGCCGCCTCCCGGGCCGCCTGCACCGCCGGCAACAGCAGCGCGATGAGGATGCCGATGATCGTTATTACTACGAGAAGCTCCACCAGCGTGAAACCGAATTGTGACTTGGAGCTCACTGTACTGCTAACCTCAAAGATCGTTGAGTTTTTGAGAAAGTTCAGCGACCAGCGGCGGCAAGTTCTTGCCTGGGTGCGGTAGCACCGGTTTGGTTGGCGGCCCTGCCGCCCTGTGGTGTACTCCAGAGGTTTGCCTTCTATGGACGGGCTCCCGTTGTTTTCGCGCCGGCGACCCACGAGACGCCGACGCGACGGTCTCCGTCATGGGCGACCACCTTGTAGAAGTAAGCTTGGCCAAGCTTGAGGTTATCGTCACGGAACGAACTGGCATTGCGAATCGTGCCGATGGGCGTCATGCCGCTCAATACGAATTCAGGTTGAGTCGATCTATAGACCCGGTACGTGTAATCGTCGGCCTTCTTGCCGCGATATGCGTCCCACGCCAACTCGAGTGTGGCGGGGGCGGAGGCGTTTTGCTCCACGCGAAGGCCGCTCGGAAAAGGCACCGTGACCAGCGCAGCGCGCAACAGGGTACTGCCGCGGTAATAGCTGGCGAACACGCGGCCCGGAGCCATCTCGATGATGCACGGATATGCCCCGCCGTCCATCCAGACCGGCGTACCCCAGGTCTTCCCTTCATCCGTGCTGAAAGCCACGTACACGCCGCCCTTGTCCGCGTGTTTGTCGTAACGGTCATGCCAAATTAACACCAGGATGCCTTCCGGCGGACCACTTTGGGTGAAACACAAAGCCGGGCAAAGGCCGGTCAGACCGGCGGGACCCGCTTCCCACGTACGTCCGCCGTCTTGCGACACGCCGCGATACAGCGGATAGCCGTTGTACTGGGTTCGCGACATGGACAGCAGCTTGCCGCTGGGTAACTCGGCGATGTCGGTCTCGTTCAGCCGCGCCGGGCCGCCGTCCGGGTCGGCATGCTCGCCGATCACCGTGTAATCGCCCCACGTCTTGCCGTCGTCACTGGAGCGCAGAATGCCCGATTGATGCCGAAACGAGTTGGGCTCCACCGACCCGTAAGCGTGCAGCAGCAGCGTGCCGTCCCGCAGGGGCACAATCCCGCCGAAGGAGGTCGCCAGGTGCAGCGGTACTTTCAATTGACGGGTGCTCCACGTCTTGCCCATATCTCGCGTTTCCGCCAGGTGCAGGTGGCACCAGTTCTGGGGCTGGGCCCGTTCCTCGTAGTCGGAGTTGAGTGTGTAGAACGGATGGATCAGACGCCCGTCCTTGGCCAGGTAGCTGGTCCCGCAACAATTCTCCTGCCGGGTAGCCGGGTTCTTGTAAATCAAGTTTTCCGTGCCCGGCCAATCGCGGCCTTGGTTGCTGGAGCGGGTCCAAACGATGGTCTCGTCTCGTACCGTCCAAGGGCTGCCCGTCTTGGGATCACGGGACCCGACCTTGTACACACAGAAAACCTCGCCGTCGGGGAGCTTCGTCAGCCCTCCGTACATCGCGTACCGGCCCTTGGGCGCCTGGCGGATAACGATATACTCAACGTCCACGCCCAAGACACTCGGGATCAAGGAGTCTTCGGCATAACACGTCGAAGCCGCCCAGCCCAGCAGCGCAACAAGAGACGGCATTAGCACTGCGAGGCAACGCGCGGAACGAGCTGCGCGTTTGCTCAGGCAACGCCGTCCGTTCACGCCCGACTCGCCCACCCGCCAACCGGCAGACATCCCGTGGACTCCGCTTCGCCGACAACTCTCCATCACAATTACCCTTTCCTGTTGTCGCAATTTCGTTGTCTGTATGGAGCAATCGTTGCTCAGCGTCCCCTGCCGCGGCGGCGCCACAGCAGCAACCCGATCGCGCCGAGGGCCGCCAGTAGCATCGTGCAGGGCTCGGGCACGGCGGTCAGGACCACGTCGTTGCCGTCGCCGCCGGCGGAGGTGATCCAGAAGCCGTGCATCCCGCCTGGCCCGGCAATGCCGAAAATCTGCCCTTCCGGCAGGCCCGTGAAGAGCGACCCGGTCACGCTGCCGTCCAGATTGTCGATAATCGTGAAGCTGTCACCCAAGATCGGGTCGTATCCGAGGATGACGTCCAGAGTTGCCCCGTCGATGGCCACCGAGTCGGCCACCACTTGATCGAAGGCGGTCAGGCTGTCGATCTCGATCTGGAGCGTCGAGCCGCTATCGAGGCTGTAGCTGCCCAGGATGGTCTGCGTGCCCGTGCCGAGGCCGGGGGCATGGATGCCGCCGCTCTCGACGTTGACATTGCCGGTGATCGTGCCCGTGCCGCCGAGGGTTCCATGGACTTCCACGGACGGGCTGGTGAGCGAGCCGTCGTCCAGCGTCAGCGTGCCGTCGGCATAAACGGTGGTCGTGCCGCCCACGATCAGCGTCTTGGCCGAGGTGAGCGTCTGCGAGAGGCCCAGCAGTTGTTCTACGCCGCCGTCTGAGCCGACGCCCACGTCGGTCGGGCCGTAGGCCGGATTGGTGAACTCGTTGGTGCCCGAGACCCAGGCGTCGGAGTCGAACCACCGCTGGACGCGGTTGTTGTAGTATTCGGAGACGTAGACCTCACCGGTTGGTGCCACGGAGACGAAGAACGGCCAGTTGAACTGCCCCGGGTCGCTGCCGTAGCTGCCGAATTGCTCGAGGAACGTGCCGTCGCTGTCGAATTTCTGTACGCGGTTGTTCTTCGTATCCGCGACGTAGACATGGCCGGTGGCGCCGATCTCGACACCGACGGGGTAATTGAACTGCCCTGGCCCACTGCCGGCAGTGGTGCTGCCCCAGGTGGCCAGGTGGGTCCCCGTGCCGGTGAACTTCTGGATACGGTTGTTGTTCGCGTCGACGACGTAGACGTTGCCGTCGGCATCCACGTCCACCCCGTTCAGGTTCTTGAACTGCCCATTAGCGGTCCCCGAGCTACCCCACTTGCGAACGAAGGTGAAGTCGGGCTCGAACTCCTGGACGCGGATCGCCGAGCTACTGCCCCATTCGGCCACGTAGATGTGGCCGGCGGAGTTGACCGCCACGCCCGTCGAGGACTTAAACTGCCCGTCGGTGGTGCCCTCGCTGCCGAATTTCCCCAGGAAGATGCCATCGGCCTCGAACTTCTGGACGCGGTGGTTCTTCACGTCGACGACGAAGATTTCGCCGGCGGTGCCTTCGTTCATCGCGTTGGGAGTACTGAACTGGCCGTCGCCGCTGCCGGAGTTGCCGAACTGGCTCTGGTAAATGCCGTAGCGGTCAAATTTCTGCACGCGGTGGTTGCTGCCGTCGGAAACGTACACATAGCCGTTGCTGTGTACGAGCACGCCCCGAGCGTTCCGGAACTGCCCGTCGCCGTACCCCCAACCACCCCATAGGTTGAGGAGAGTGATTCCGGCCCAGGCGGCGGGAGCCGCCGCCAGCACGATCACCCCGAGGACTACCGTCCCCACCAGACGCGAAACCATGGACTTCATTGGCCTGTCCCCTCTTCTAAGAACAACGGTTGATGAGATTTCAGCACTGTCGGGACCTATCAGGGACCCTGTCCCGGAGGCCCAGAATTGTAACTGTTCACGGGTTTCCAAGGCTCTCGGGACCTTCCCGAGACGAGTTATCCTGAACCCCGTATTTTGATCTGGGCTGATTACAGTAGACCTTCTCATGGCCGACTTCCTCCAGTTCAGTTGTAGTAACGGAATTTGCGGTAACGAATTTGCTAAGATACCGGCCCGAGCGTTTCGCCCGGGCTGATAGTCAAGGGCATGAGGATTTCCTCGTTGTCGTCCATTGGGCGGTTGCCGCTACGGATATCGTGCAAAAGGTTCGCGGCATGGCGGCCGATTTGGGCCTCGTCGACGGCCACGGAAGTGAGCCGGCGGACGAATGCGCCTTCGCGCCACTTGCCGCCGAAACCGATCAGCGAGACGTCTTCCGGTACGCGCAAGCCCAGCCGGCCCAGTTGCAGATAGATCAACTCGGCCAGCGAGTCGAAGCTGGCCAAGATCGCCGTCGGTGGACTCGAGTGCTCGAACATCGCCTTGAGAGCCTTTTGGATCGGCTCCTCCTGCCGAGCATGGTCCAGGGACGTGGAACTGCCGTGGTAGGTGAATTCTTCGGGCACATCGCCGCCGGCTGCCCGCATCCGCTCGCGTAAACCGGCCAAATAGCCGTCCGCGGCCGAAGCCCGATGGGTCGCAAGAAACGCCACCCGCCGGTGGCCATGCTCGGCAAACGCATCTCCGGCCAACCGGCCGACTTCCTCAAAAGGAAAAGTCACCAACGGGGCGTGAACGCCCTCAACGCGGCGGTGGCAAAAGACTACCGGGATGCCCCGCTCGTGGAGCTGGCGGATTTGGTAGGCGGGCGTCGGTGGATTGGTCGTCGGCACGATCGCCACGCCCGCCACGTGCTTGTCGAGAAGCTGCAATACCGCGCTGGCCTGCTTGTCGACGTTGTTCTCGGTACTGCAAACGATCGTCTGGTTCTGCACCTGCTTCGAGGCCGTCTCAAACCCGTGCAGCAGCGAGGGGTAGAAGCCGGTTCGCGTTTCGGGCGTTACCAGGGCGAACAGTTCAAGGCCGTTGTTGAGCCGGCGCTGGATATCCTGGTCGACGAAAGTCCCCCGACCCGGCACGCGGTGGATCAACTCCCTCCGCTCCAACTCGCTCATCGCCTGGCGTACCGTGTTTCGGGCGACGTGAAGCCTGTCGGCCAAGCGTTTTTCGGAGGGCAACGGATCGCCGGGCCCCAAGCGGCCCGAGCTTAACTCGGCCAACAGGCAGTCCTTCAGCAGCGCGTACTTGGGCCGTCCCTGCTCGGCGTCGTGCAGGTCCAAGTGTTCAAGCCGCAAGTCCGGTGACCGTGTATGCATGATTGGAATACCTGAATAACTGTACCAACCGATACTATACACCATGACTTCCGCCGTTACAACCCCCTGGGTTCGTAGTAAATAAAAAAAATATCTCGGCTTGATGGAAGGAAACCTACGAGAATCGGGCCGTTGGAATCCATCTCGTGCCCTCGAAAGCCGGGAACCGAGCCGTTTGCGCGTGTTCCACCAGGAGTCAACTACGCCGCCAAACGCACCGCACTTCCCCCAGAATCTCTAAGCGAGCCGAAAGCGGTATAGACCGATTCGGGTCGGCCGTATCAAGCGGTGTTGACCGGGCCGAACGCTTCGATGCGGCGGGCGATGGTCAGAAGGCGGTCGAAGTCGGCCGCCGGCGGGGTGGTGTCGGAGATGCCCAGGATCAGATGGTCGCCGCGGCCGACCTGGGTGAAGAAGTCGTCGAGAAATTCTTCAAACTGCCGGTCGTTCATCGACTCCTTCAGTAGGGCCACCGCGGGGATGCCGCCCATCACGGTGATCCGCCCGGCGAACGCCCGGCGGACCTCGCCCAACGAGAGCCGGGTCATGGGGCGCGGGCAAATCGAATCGGCGATGTCGATTTTCGAGGCCACGTAGTGCTCAAGCAGGCCCGTGTTCTCGCCGTCGGTGTGTGTCAGTAGATACTTACCGCGGCCGTGCAGCATGTCGGCGAACTCGGCCAGCCAGGGCTGGATGTGCTCGGCATAGAAGGGTGGGTACTGGATGGCCGCGTCGTAGTTCGCCCCCAACAGAAAAACCTCGGCCGGGCAGTCGGCCGCTACCGCGAGCATCTCGCGCCAGTAGCCGGCGATCGAATCGGCCAACTCCCGCACCCGGTTCGGCCGGTCGTTCAGCTCGAAGAAGAAGACGTCCATGGGCATCACGTCGCGCTGCAGCATGTGCATGGGCGAGGCGGCCGCGCCCAGGTAGGCCACCGCGAAGCCCCGGTCGCCCACCTGCGCCGCCATCGCGGCGTAGCCTTCGTAGTTCGGCTCGGCCCGGGCGTGACGGAAGAGGTAGGCCAGCGGTTCGTAGTCCTCGGGGCCGGAGAAGGCGTACCGCTCGACGTGCGAGATGGTAATGCCCGCGCGGCGCATGGCTTCGTCGTGCAGCATGGCGGTGCGGATCGTGCCGACCGGCGTGTGGTATTCGACCAGCGTGCGGTCGCCCTGTCTGGTGATTCGTCGATCGACGCCTTCCCAAACGGTTCGGACGGGCATGAAACGCAGGTTGTGGATCGAGAGCGGCCGGTCGGCCTCGTCCTCGTCACGGCGGAGGTCCTTGTAGTCGGGCACCACGGCGTGATAGCCGAACCCCAGGTCGTCGGTCATCTCCATCAACGAGGCGTCGCGGTAGCGCGCCGGCAGCGTGCCGGCCAACCGGTTGGCCTTGTACCAGAGGTCCAGCCGCGGCACCCAGGGAATCCGGTCGACCGGCTTGCCCTCCAGCACGGCGAACATGCGTTGTTTGTGGTTCATGCTATTCGTCTCGTAACTGTTCGCGGGATTCTGTTCTTGGCCACGAATGAAACACGGATTAAACACGGATTAAACACGGATTTAGAGTGTGCCACTGGCTCTGCCAGTGCTTCCATCGGAACGTCAAGAAAGCCGAAAACACTGGCAGAGCCAGTGGCACACAATCTCTGTCCATTCCGCCAGCGACAGTTCGGTCGCCACGATTTGCTTTGTCTGTATCCGTGTTTCATCCGTGGCTTGGTTGCTTTGCGTCGGCGGTTTCAGTCTCCGATCAATTTCACGGCGAGCCCCCAGGCACCAGCCGATGGCCGATGTACTCGCCACTGACGGCCGTGTAGCGTCCCAGCAGGTAAGTCAAAAACAGCGCCTTGACAACGCAGCTAAGCAGCACCAGCCATAGCAGGCTGTAGCCGGCCCAGGACCCGGCCCGGACAACCACTATCGTCTCGCCCGCCCCAATCGCCATCGACGCCAAAATGGCCGCCGGCCCGAAAACCGTTGCCAGCCGCCAGAGCTTCCCCGGCGAGAACGGCTCGGCATATACGCCGGTAAGCGGTGGAATTTCGACGGGGCCGGTCTGGTTGAAGGGGCCGGTCTGTTCGATTGGGTCCGGCGTATCCGCGGGCGGAGTCTGCATCTGTCGGCAACCAAAATATGTTTGCGGCGACCGCTATTGATCTCCGCAAGGGTCAATAAGGTATTCCGTAATCGCACCTAGCCTAGCCAACGGTGGCAGACACGGCAAGCACCTCAAGGGGGGCGGTTTTCAGGAATGGTCTTTTGAGGTTAGTAGTACAGGCGTTTCATTGTTTATGGGACGGGCCATACTTCCGCCGGAAATCGCGGACTATCCGGAAATAATCGCGGTCGACTGCTTGACACGCCCGCTTTGATAGACGACCATCGACAAGAGTTGCGACTGTGTCGGGCTCCCTTTCAAGTCCCGCCAACCAACCCTCCCCAAGGAGCAACACCATGCCAGGTAAGTCCTCTCTCTCACGTCGCCGGTTTCTCCAGACCACGGCGGCCGGTGCCGCCGCGGCCGCTCCGTATTTTGTTCCAGCGCGCGTTTTGGGCAAGGGCGGCGCGATACCACCCAGCGAAAAGATTATCGTCGGCGGGATTGGCATCCAGCATCGCGGCAGGCATGATCTTGGGTGGATAATACGAAACCCGGATGTGCAGTTTGTCGCCATCTGCGACCTACAGCAGAAGCAACGACTGGCTGTCAAGGAAGCCGTCGACAGCCACTATGGCACGAAGGACTGTGCCATGTATCCCGAGATCAGGAGCTTCCTGGAAGAGAGACCGGACATCGACGCGGTGTTGACTGCAACCGGCGACCGCTGGCACGCGCTGGCCTCGATCCTGGCCATGCGGGCCGGGAAGGACGTTTACACCGAGAAGCCGTCCTGCATGACGATCGCCGAAGGGCGAGCCGTGGTGGAGACGGCCCAGCGTTACGGCCGGGTCTATCAAACCGGCACGCAGCGGCTGAGTGAGGCCAATCACGTGTTCTGCATCGAGATGGCCCGCAGCGGGCGGCTCGGCAAAATCCACACGGCCTACGCCCACATCGCCCCTTGGGACGCGGCCGAGATGCGTCATGATTGGCTACCGGCCGTCGAACAACCGCCCAAGGACGTGGTCGACTGGGACGCCTGGCTGGGCGCGTGCCCCTGGCGGCCGTACAACCCCCGCTACGTCGCGGGCGGGTGGCGAGGCCAATACGATTTCCACACAAGCTGCATCGGCGAATGGGGAGCGCACACCTTTGCCCAGGCCCAAGCCGGTTTGGGCTGCGGCGAGTCGTCGCCCATTGAATACGAATACGTGCCCAACGACAGCGGCGACGGGATGGTCACGCACTTTGCCAACGGCGTGAAAATGGTCCTTTCGCGAGGCAACAAGTATTGGCACGGTTCCTGCGGCGAACGGTTTGACGGTACCGAGGGCTGGGCTGCCGCGGCCGATGGTTATTCTCAGCCCGACGTCTCCTCGCCGGCGCTGCTCGGCGAGTTCAAACGCGTCATCAGCCAGTACGTCGCCCGCACCGGCCGCTCGTTGGACCACATGCGGAACTTCCTCGACTGTGTCCGCAGCCGCGAACTGACGGTGGCGAACCCCAAGGTCATGCACCATTCGATGACCACCGTCCACGCCGCGAATATCTGTATGTGGCTCAAGCGGGGCCTGAAGTTCGATCCGGCCAAAGAGGAGTTCATCGGCGACGACGAGGCGAACTCCCTGCGCCGGCGAGCCATGCGGGAGCCGTACATCATCTAGCCGTTCCGTCCAGTACGTTTAATTGGTCCAACCTCCGCTTTCTTACCATCAACGGGAATTCACTACCATGTGGAAAAGCCATAGGAAACATCTGATTCTGGCCGCCGTCGTGCTGGCCATCGCCTCGACACACGCCATCGCCGGGGAAGCCGAGTTGCTCGCCGTGCTTCGGTCCGACGCGACCGTTCAAGAGAAGTCCGCCGCCTGCCGGCAGTTGGCCCGCATCGCCACTAAGCAGTCGGTTCCCACGCTGGCCTCGCTTTTGGGCGATAAAACGCTCTCGCACATGGCCCGCTACGCCCTGGAATCGATCCAAGATCCGGCCGTCGACGAGGCCTTGCGGGATGCCCTGGGCAAGGTCCAAGGGCGCCCGCGGCTGGGTCTGATCGGCAGCCTTGGCGTACGACGCGATGCCAAGGCCGTGGATGCACTCTCTGGATTGCTCAAGGACGCCGAAGCCGGTCGGGCCGCGGCCCGGGCGCTGGGCAGCATCGGCACCACCGAGGCCGCGAAGGCCCTGGAAGACGCGCTGCCGGGCGCCACGGGCGGTGACCAGTTGGCTATCTGCGAAGGTCTGCTCCGCTCGGCCGAAGCGTTGGCGGCGGACGGGCAAACGGAGTCGTCAAAAGGCATCTACGATCGGCTGCGGGCTCTGGCGGATGCACCACCACAGGTCCGTACCGCGGCGTTGCGCGGCGCGGTGCTCGCTCGCGGCAAGGACGGGATACCGCTGCTGATCGAGGCCATCCGCGGCCCGGACTACGTTCTGGTCGCCGCGGCCGCCCGAACCGCCATGGAATCGCCGGCTCCGGAGATCGCTGACGCGCTGCTGGCCGAGTTGCCCAAGGCGTCGGCCGAGCGTCAGGGGTTGCTGATGCTGGCCCTAGCCGAACGTGGCGACTCCCGCATCCTGCCCACGGTGCTCGAGGCGGCTCGGAGTGACGACCAACAGCTTCGCATTCTGGCCTTCCGCGCTCTGAAACGTGTCGGCGACATTTCCTGTGTCCCCGCACTGCTGGAGGCGGCGGCCGAAGGCAGCGACGAAGTGGCGGCTGCCGCGATGCAAGCGCTCGAAAGCCTGCAAGACAAGTCGGTCGACGAGCAAGTCGTCGAGCGTCTTTCGGGGGCCAAGGGAAAGCCGCGGCTGGTGCTAATGGATTTGGCCA